>NZ_VRVD01000658.1:0-2597 GCF_008040015.1 Methylobacterium sp. WL18
GCCGGCAACCGGGCGGGGCAACGCGTCGGGGCGCGCGCCGCCGTCGCGTCATGCGGCGACGGGCCTGACCACCACGTCTTCGGCGTCGACAAGGGTCGCCATGACGCCGGACTGGATCCGAGCGAAGACCGCGTCGGGATCGCCCATGCTCTGCATCAGGACGGCGCACGAGAGGGCGATGACGTGCGGGGTGCGGTCAGGCCCTTCGGCGAGGAACGCGCGGATCGCCTCGACCAGGGATGCGTCCGGGTCCTCCTCCGGCAGGGTGCTCAGGACGTGCGCGCAATCCTGCCGCAGCGACGCCAACGCGGTGTCCACCACCGAGACCCAGTGCCGGGCCTGGTCGTGGATGAGCCAGCGCACCGACCCTTCAGCGACCGGGGCCAGTCCCGCGAGATAGCGCCGAGCGGCTGCGTCATCGAACATGGCGTGGGCTTTAGCGCCCGCCCTCCGAAACGCCAACGCGTCGGTTGACCGGTTCGGACCGCCGGCCTGTTGCCGGCGCGGGACCCGGGCGGCATGGTGTCGGCCCCGGAACAGGCGAAGCGAGCATTCGAGCCATGGGTCTGCTGGACGGATTGCTGGGCCACGGCGCCGAAGTCGACGCCGCCTCCCTCGAGCGGCGGCTCGCGGGCATCCTGATCGACGGCGAGACGGCGCGCCTGGCGTTCAAGATCATCCGGGACGTGTTCGTGTTCACGGAACGCCGGATCATCCTGATCGACGTGCAGGGCGTCACCGGCAGCAAGGTCGAATTCACCTCGATTCCCTACCGGGCGGTGGTCCGCTTCTCGGTGGAGACGGCCGGCACCTTCGACCTCGATGCCGAGCTCAAGATCTGGGTCTCGGGTACGCCGCAGCCGATCGAGCGCACCCTGAAGAAGGGCGCCGACGTGCGCGGCATCCAGCGCGCCCTCGCCGAGGGCGTGCTGCGCTAGAGCCGTGCCCGAGCGCTGGACGCCGGCTCATCGGGGCGCCGCGCCGCCGCGCGATCCGACCGGGGCCATCGCCTCGAACACGCCGTCCCGGCGCACCAGCGCGTGGAACAGCGCCGCCGCGACATGGGTCAGCACCAGGGCGAAGAACGCGAAGGCGAGATAGGAATGCGCGTTCCACAGCAGCGTATGGAGCGCGGCGTTCTGCGGTAGGATCGCGGGCAGGCGTAGGCCGCCGTAGAGCACGACCGGGTAGGCCCCGGCCGACAGCATCGCCCAGCCCAGAAGCGGCATGGCGAACATGAGCGCGTAGAGCCCGTAATGGGACAGGTGCGCGGCGAGCTTCATCGGCGCCGGCAGGTCGGCCGGCAGGGGCGGGCTCCCGCTTCGCGCCCGCACCGCCAGCCGGATCAGGGCGAGGACGAAGATCGCCACGCCCAGCGTCTTATGGGTCGCCAGCAACGGCACGTATGTGGGCATGATCGTCGAGACCATGCCGACCCCGATGAAGAACATCGCGATGATGCACGCCGCCATCGACCAGTGCAGCAGCCGCTGGCCGCCCGTGAAGCGCTTGCCGTCTGTCGTCATCGCCGCGCCTCCGCCGTGCGCCCGGGATAGTCCTTCTCCTCCGCGGTGCGGAGGTCGTAGGAACGCGCGTAGGCCGCCGAGCGCGCCGCCGGGAACGGGTCGTCGGAGACCCGGATGCCGTCCGGCAGGATCGTCGGATCGAAGTTGATGTCGCGGCAGGGGCCCTCAGCCTCGGGCTCGATGCGCTGAACCACCAGGGTGCCCGCCTCCACGCCGCGCCGTCCCTCCGGCCAGGCCCGGCTCGGATCGGCGGTCGGGTCGCCGGGCTCGGCGACCGTGAGGACAAGCGTCCAGCGTTGCGGCCCGGCCGCGACCCGGTCCGTGATCTCCTGCTCCAGGTAGGCGGGGCCGCGCTTGGCCAGGTCCTCGGGCGTGATCCGCTCCGGCTGCGCCTCGGGACGGAACGACCAGCGCACCGCCCGCTCGGCGCCGGACGCGTCGGTGACCAGGAAGGCGTTGAGGCTGTTGTAGGGCTCCTGCGCATAGCTCGCGGTCCAGTCGGGGCTCTTGGCCCAGGCGCCGAACGGGGCGAACCCCGGATGCGCGGCGACGAAGGCCGCCATCGCGTTGGGCTCGGTGCTCGCCGGGACCCGCAGCAGGGCGTAGAACGCCTCCGGGGTGGAAACCGGGAAGACCGGCGCGTTGATCATGGCGGTGCGCCACACCGCGCCGTCGTCCGCCGTGATCTGCAGCCCCAGGCCCCGCACCCGGACGGTGGCATCCGGCGCGCCCGGATTGGGGGTGCCGAGGTTGAACCGCCCCAGGGCCGGATGGTGCCCGGTCGCGAAGACGCGTGCCCGCGAGAGCGCGCTGCCCTGGCCGTTGGCCTCGAACGTACCGATGAAGCAGATGCCCTTGGCGTGGTTGCGGCGATACCCGGGAACCGGGCCGGTCGGCGGCGCGAGCGCGTCGACGAGCTTCGTGGGCGTCAGGCGGTCGGGGGAGAGCCAGCCCGCCGTGTAGGCGAGCGCCCCGGTCGCGCCGACGCAGACGGCCGCGATGACGGCGAGCGAGGTCAGGGTCGAGCGCGGCCCCGATGGTGGAAGCGGCATGCGAGGGTCTCCCTTGGCC
>NZ_VRVD01000659.1:0-2593 GCF_008040015.1 Methylobacterium sp. WL18
GCCTTCTGGGCGGCCTCCTGGGCGGCCCCCTCTGCCCCCGCCCGCTGAGCCGGCTGGGCCTGCGCCCGGCCGACCAGGCGCTCGAGTTCGGCCAGGATCGCCTCGCCGATCACCGGGGCGGTGGCGTCGGGATCCTCGATCAGCGTGCGGATGTAGTCTTTCGCCGACAGCGAGACGTTGACCAGTTCGGCGCTGATCGGCACCGCGCCGCGCCGGACCAGGTCGAAGGCGGTCTCGAAATCGTGCGTGAAGGCCGCGACCTGGTCGAAGCCGAACATCGCCCCCGATCCCTTGATCGTGTGCAGGGCCCGGAACGCGGTGTCGACCAGCGCCGTGTCGCCGGGCCGGTCGCCGAGGTCGAGCAGCGTGGTCTCGAGGCGGTCGAGAAGCTCGTTGGCCTCCGCCAGGAACACCGCGCGTGGATCGTGATCAGTCATCGTCGAGCGGATCCCGTTGCGCCGTCTTCGGATATACCGGGGCGATCACGCGCCCGCTGAGGGCGCCGGCCGAAGGCTAGACCGCGCGATCGACCCAAGATTCGGTCTGCCGATCGGAGCGTATCCTACTTTAAAACCGTTAAAAAATGAAGACCTGATGCCGTTGAAAATCACAAGCCTTCGCTTTTTTCCCCGACGATATCATTTTTTTGAAAGGGTCTAATTTGGCAACGACCCTAAAGCTCTAGGTTTAATCTTTCTGTATGTGATATTTATTGATCGAGATCATAATATCCGGCATCCGATCCGGTCTTTTCGCCATATAACCTTCGGTAGTAGCACCAGATACGTTCATCGCGTTCCGAAGACGCACGCGAATTCAGAACAGGTCGACGCCGGCCAGGGGGTCGTCGTCGTGCGGCGGCGCCGGCGCCGCCTTGCCCAGCAGGCGGCGGGACATCCGCTCCCGCACCTCGCCGAGGGTGCAGCCGGCGATCATCGCGGCCGCCCAGTCCTGCTCCGCCTCGGCGCCCGCCTCCGGGGCCGCCTGAAGCGCCCGCAGGATCGCCTGCAGGTTCTGCATCCGCTGCTTGGCGAGGTCCTGGAACTGCATGGCCACGATCGCGCCCGAGACGTCCTGGGTGATCGCCTCGGTGGTCTGCACGGTCTGGCTCAGCACGCCGGCGAAGCGCGAACTCTGCTCGACCAGGGCCTGCATCACCAGGCGGACCCGGGCGTCGGCGTTGCGGCTCTCCACCGACATGTCGATGGTGGCGATGTCGTGCAGCAGGGCGTGGCTGCTGCGCAGGCCGCCGGCGATCGAGCCGATCTGCTGCTTGATCACCCCCGACAGGGCGTTGATCGTGCCGGCCAGGCTGCGCACCTCGTCGGCGACCACCGCGAAGGCCTTCCCAGCCTCCCCGGCCCGGGCCGCCTCGATCTTGGCGTTCAGCGCCAGAAGGTTGGTCTGGCGGTTGATCTTCTCGATCTCGGCGACGCTGCCGTCCACGGAGGACAACTCGCCGAGCACGCCGTTCAACGCGCCCTCCATGGTGGCGCCGCGCGACGCCATGAAGCCGATCCGGTCGTTGAGCATCGCCAGGATCTCGCCGAGCGCCGCCGCGACCTCGGCGAGCGGCCGCTCGGCCCCGTCGATCCGCACCGACTGCACCGCCGTCACCAGCCCCTGCACGATCTCGGACTGGCCCCGCGTGGTCGCGGCGATGCGCTGGAACCGGTCCGACAGGCCGTGCACGTCCGTCTCGACATCCGCCGAGATGATCCCGAGCTCGTCGATCAGCGCGTCCAGGGTCCGGCGCTGGACCTCCGACAGGCCGAGCCGCGCCTGGAGCAGGTCGGCGGCCGCGCTGCGGCCCTCCGGACACGCCGCCACCGGCTCGGCGACGGGCTCGTCCCGCTCGGGCACCTGAGCCGCGCCCGGCTCGAATGCGTCCGCCGGAACGGCCCTCGGATTCGCGCGCCCCCAGAAGACCATCACCGTGTATTCCTCGGACTCTGCCAGATCTTGCCGGGGACAGGCTCGAACGCAGGACTGTCGATCACCCGGTTCCTAGCTGCCTCATCTGAATGAAAAGTTATGCTCCAGGCTGTATGACGCCTGATCATGCAGATGATGTGACTCAGTGTGCTTCGACATGACCACTATCTCAAGAATGCCGAATATCAATACGATCCGTGTATTGGTGCTGAAATACGATCGGATACCAATGCTCGCCGGATAGGCCGATCGAAACAAAGCCTATGAATTCGCCAAATATAAAATCCGCGATCGGCCCCATCCGTGCGGTTTTCAACAGGAATCGCGACACGACGGGTCGGACAATCCCGACCGCTATGGTCAGTTCAAGGAAACTTTAACGGGCGCGATTCTTTAAGCGTCGGGCGGCAGCCAGCCCGGCCGCGCCTCAGCAGCGGATTGCTCATGGCCGAACACGTCACCCTCACGATGCCGGCGGATTGTACGCTGCGGACCGCGCAGGCGCTCCAGGGCGACCTGCTCGCGGCGGTCGAGGGCGGGTCGCGGCTCGTGCTGGATTGCGCCGCGATCGAACGGGTGGACGTCACCTTCGTCCAGCTCGTCGTCGCGGCCGCCCGGACCGCCGGCCGGCGCGGCCTCACCCTGGACCTGACCAACC
>NZ_VRVD01000065.1:0-14480 GCF_008040015.1 Methylobacterium sp. WL18
AGGCGAGCGCCATGCGCCGGCCGGCGACGCGCGCCCGCCGACCGATCGCCGCCATCAATTCCGGCAGGGCATCGGCCTCGGCGAGGTCGGATCTCAGGTTCAGGACGGGCACGCTGGCGTCCTCGGTGTTCGGGGGCCGCAAAACCCGGCCCGACAGGGGGTGAGGCGGTATTTGCACATCGAGCGATGGAGCTACAAGTGCGCCGGCCCACCGAACGTGACAGAGATCACCCGGTTTTCGTGGTGACGATAATTGATCAGAATCAGTCCAGCCTAAAACAACGCCAGATCATCGCGGTGCACCATCCAGGCGCGGCCGGGATAGTTGAGCAAGTCCGGTATGCGCGCGCTCGGATGGCCGATGATCAGCGCCGCCTCGGCGCTGTCGTAGGCCACGAGGCCGCGGCCCAGAACGCGCCCGTCCGGATCCCGGATCAGCACCGCGTCGCCCCGGGAGAAACTGCCCTCGATCGCCCGGACGCCCACCGGCAGCAGGCTGGCCCCGCCGAGCAGCGCCTTGGCGGCCCCGGCATCGATGGTCAGCGTCCCGCGCGGCTCCAGGGAGCCGGCGATCCACGTCTTGCGTGCCGCGGTCGGGGTGGAGCCGGACAGGAACCACGTGCAGCGCGCGCCCTCCCGCACCGCCTTCAGGGGGTTCTTGCCCCGCCCGTCCGCGATGACGAGGTGCGTGCCCCCGGAGGCCGCGATCTTGGCCGCCTCGACCTTGGTCCGCATGCCGCCCCGGGACAGCTCCGAAGCGGGGCCGCCGGCCATCGCCTCGATCTCCGGGGTGATGCGCTCGACCATGGGCAGATGCCGCGCATCGGGATCCGACAGGGGCGGCGCGGTGTAAAGGCCGTCGATGTCCGAAAACAGCACCAGCACGTCGGCGTCGATCATGGTGGCGACCCGGGCGGCCAGCCGGTCGTTGTCGCCGTAGCGGATCTCGGAGGTCGCCACGGTGTCGTTCTCGTTGACCACCGGGACGGCGCGCATCTCCAGGAGCTTCAGCACGGTGGCCCGGGCGTTGAGGTAGCGGCGGCGCTCCTCGGTGTCCTGCGGGGTCACCAGGATCTGGCCGGCCACGATGCCGTGATGCCCGAGCGCCTCGGCCCAATGCCGGGCCAGGGTGATCTGCCCCACGGAGGCCGCGCCCTGGCTCTCTTCCAGCCGCAGGATCCCCGGCGGCAGGCCCAGCACCGTCCGGCCGAGCGCGATGCTGCCGGAGGACACGACCAGCACGTCGACGCCGCGCCCATGCAACTCCGCGATGTCCTCGGCCAGAGCCGCCAACCAGGCATGGCGCAGCCGGCCAGCCTTGCGATCGACCAGAAGGGACGACCCGACCTTGATGACGATGCGGCGGAATTCTTCGAGGGCCGGGATCATTGTTCTTCGCAGAGACGAGGCATCGGGTGCGGTTTGGACGAAGGATGCGCGGTTGCAGCGGCGGTTCTGCGAGGGCGTCCACAGGCGAGCGTGGACAATCTCAAGGCGATGGCCTGTAAGCCAGCACGATCAACTCGTCGAAGATTCGCCCCTCCGACTCCTCGAGCGCGATCGCCACGAGGGCGGAACTGTCCAGCGCAATCATGCCGGCAGGCCGTTCCAGTCGTAGAGCCATCCGTGATCGTTGAAGGCTCCGGGAATGATATGCTGGTGGGCCTCGGCCACCAGGGCGCGGATTGCGTCGAGTTCGGCCTGTCTCCCGGGTTCGAGGGTGCTTTCCGGCGCCTTGCTGCGGTGGAGGTCGTGAAGAGCCTTCGCGACCGCTTCGTCGAGCGAGGTCCCAAGCCGTCCAGCACTATCGCGGGCCAGCTGAAAATCCTCGTCGCGAATCGTCACTTGCTGCGTCATCGGAATCTTTCCGAGATCAACTTAACCGGTGGGTCCCGCCCCGTCACTCACGGCTCCCAAGCCACGACGGGCCGGGCATTCGCCTCCTCAGCCATGCGCGCATCGATCTCGGTCTGGATCGCCCGGAGCGCCTCCGGGACGCCCTTACGGCTGGCCGACGACAGCACCAGCGGCGCCCGGCCGGCGGCGCGCTTCAGCTTGGCGACCTGGCTCTTGAGCGTTTCCGCATCCAGTGCGTCGGCCTTCGAGAGCGCCACGATCTCGGGCTTGTCGGCCAGGCCGTTGCCGTAGGCTTCGATCTCGCCGCGGACCAGCTTGTAGGTCTTGCCGGCATGCTCGGTGGTGCCGTCGACCAAGTGCAGCAGCACCCGGCAACGCTCGACATGGGCCAGGAACTTGTCGCCCAACCCGACGCCCTCGTGGGCGCCCTCGATCAGGCCCGGGATGTCGGCGAGCACGAACTCGCGGTTGTCCGAGCGGACAACGCCCAGGCCCGGATGCAGGGTGGTGAACGGATAGTCGGCGATCTTCGGCTTGGCCGCGGTGACGCTCGCCAGGAAGGTCGACTTGCCGGCATTGGGCAGGCCGACCAGGCCGGCATCTGCGATCAGCTTGAGCCGCAGCCAGATCCACATCTCCTGGCCCTCGAGACCCGGATTGGCGTGCTTGGGCGCGCGGTTCGTGGAGGTGGTGAAGTAGGCGTTGCCGAAGCCGCCGTTCCCGCCCTTGGCGAGTCGGATCTTCTGGCCGACCTCGGTGAGGTCGGCGATCAGGATCTCGCCGTCCTCGGCGAAGATCTGCGTGCCGGCCGGGACCTTCAGAACCACATCGGAGCCGTTGGCGCCGTGGCAGTTCGAGCCCATGCCGTGCTCGCCCTTCTTAGCCTTGAAGTGCTGCTGATAACGGTAGTCGATCAGGGTGTTGAGCCCCTCGACGCACTCGACCCAGACGTCGCCGCCGCGGCCGCCGTCGCCGCCGTTCGGGCCGCCGAACTCGATGAACTTCTCCCGCCGGAACGAGACGCAGCCGGGACCGCCGTCACCGGAGCGGACATAGACCTTGGCTTCGTCGAGGAATTTCACGGTGCATCTCGTCGCTGGCTAGCCTCGGCAACCCGGGGGGCGTCGAGGCATAGAGTGGGTGCGTCGGACTGTTCGACGCCGCGCCCGGCCCCTCCCTTCGGGGAGGCCGGAACGCTGTGATTCAGGACGCCGCCGCGAGTTCCGCCGGGGAGTCGGAAGCCTCCACATGGGCCGCCCAGTCGTTGCGGTCGAGGCCGAAGAAGTCGACCTCCCGGTCGCCGCCGCGGGCCGGGCAGGCGCGCGGGCCGCGCCCGGTCATCCGGAAACCGACCTTTTCCAAGACACGCCGGGAGGCCGGGTTCGCCGGCAGGGCCGAAGCTTCGATCCGGCCCCCGCCCGCATAGGCGAAATAGGCATGGACCAGGGCCCGCGCGGCCTCGCCCATCAGGCCGTTGCCCCACCAGGGCCGGCCGAGCCAATATCCGAGATGCGGCTGCGTCCCACCACCTGAGATCCCGACCAGACCGATCAGGTTGGCCGGGGCCGACCGCTCGGTCAGCGCCAGCGTCAGGCCGCTGCCGTCGGTGTTGGCGACCCGCGTGCCGAGCAGGAACGCATCGACGGTGTGCCGGTCGAGCGGATGCGGGATTCGCGCGGTCATCTCGGCCACGGAACGGTCGCCCGCCAGCTTCAGGACCGCGTCCCTGTCCTTGGCGGTCGGCCAGCGCAGCCAAAGCCTGCGCGTCTCGATCCGGAAGACGTCGTCGCGGGTGAGATCGGGGAACATCATGCCCTCGCAGGGCGGCGTTCCCGGCTCCGGGACACCGCCTCAAGACGACGAAGGGGAGGATGGTGCCCCATCCTCCCCGGTGTTCCGTCCGATCCGTCCCGTCAGGGGCTCGGCATCGACGTCTCCGGTCCGGTGTGGGACACCGGGCGGGACGCCAGCTTCGCCGCTCGGGCGCCCGCCTGTTATTCCGCGGCCAGGGCCAGCGGGGTTACGGCTACGAACTCGCGCCCGCGGCGCGTCTCGAAGCGGACATGGCCCGGGACCAGCGCGAACAGCGTGTGGTCCTTGCCCATGCCGACATTGCTGCCGGGATGCCATTTCGTGCCGCGCTGGCGCACGATGATGTTGCCCGGGATCACGGCTTCCGAGCCGAACTTCTTGACGCCGAGACGACGGCCGGCCGAATCGCGGCCGTTGCGGGACGAGCCGCCTGCTTTCTTGTGTGCCATGGGATCTGCTCCGAATGCGTGTGGGTCGCGCGGATCGCGGGCCTACCGGGAGGCCCGCGCTCGATCACGCGGAGATGGCGGTGATGCGCACCACGGTGTGGTGCTGGCGGTGACCGCGCTTGCGGCGCGAGTTCTGGCGGCGGCGCTTCTTGAAGGCGATGACCTTCTTGTCGCGGCCGTGGCTCACGATCTCGCCCGTGACGCTGATGCCCGACAGGGTCGGCGCACCGACCTGCGTCGCGCCCGCACCGTCTGCGAACAGGAGGACCTCACCGAAGGTCACGGTTTCACCGGCCTCGCCCGGCAGGGTGGCGATGGTGATGGTGTCGTTGGCGGCGACGCGGTACTGCTTGCCGCCCGTCTTGATGACTGCGAACATCGTTGCTCTCGTGTTCTCGAACGGCCTCCGGGGCGGCTGCCCCTGGACCGGCTTCTTGTTTGAAGTCATTGCACGGGCGGACCCGGACAACGCGAAACGCGCGGACCTCGTCGAGGAGGCCGCGCGCCATGCCGGGTCAGTAGGGGCGGGGTGGCCCCGTGTCAATCCTGGACGGGATCAGCGGATCGGCGCGCCGGTTGCGAGAATGCCCTTGGCGACGCTGCCCTGGGGGCCGAATGCGGCGAGCGCCTGGCTGCACCATGCCTCCCGCCCGTCGGCGGCGAGCTGCTGCCGGACCTGCGTGGCCCGGGTCCGCAGTTTCTCCTGCAGGATGGCTTCCTGCGCGGCGCCGACCTTGGTGGCGAGCCGCAGGGTCGTGAGCTGCCCGGCCTTCACCTGGATGCCCGGACAGGCCTGCTCGGCGATGATGGTCGTGGCCGCCGCCTCGGCATAATTGTCGAGCGGAGAGGGCGCGGGCGGCGCAGGAATCTGCGCGCAGGCCGGACCCGCCAGCACCAGAACCGAGATCAGCCAAGCTCCACGCAACGCTCAGACCTCCATGGCAGCGGTTGGCGCGGCGAGCCCGGACGTATCCGGCGACCCGTCCGCGGCGAGGGCGCGACCCGGGCTGCCTATACCGGTGCGGGCGCCCGCGCCAACGCAAAGCCCGTCCGAATGCGCCGATCCGCCGGTCCGACGCTCCTGCCTGCAGCTCATGGGGCCGCCTTGAACTCGCCCTCGATGCGCAGCGAAACCTCGTCGCCCAGGGCCGGCAGGTAGGCGTTCACGCCGTAATCCGAGCGCTTCACCAGGGCGCGTCCGTCGAAGCCGACGGTGTATCGCTTGTCCACCGGGTGGATGCCCGCCTGGTTGAACGTCGCGTCGATCGCCAGCGGACGGGTGACGCCGCGCAGGGTCAGATCGCCGGTGATCCGCGCGGTGGTCGGGCTCGTCGGCTCCACCGCGGTAGCCGTGAAGGTGGCACTCGGGAACTTGGTCGTGTCGAAGAAGTCCGCCGCCGCCAGATGCTCGTTCAGGCGGCTGCTGCCCGTGCTGACCCCGCTGAGCGGGACGCTGACCTCCAGGCGGCTCTTGTCGGGTGCCTTCGGGTCGAGCGTGAGCGTGCCGGTCAGGCCGGTGAACTGCCCGTAATAGGTCGAGTAGCCCAGATGGCTCACCGACCACGTGACCTTGCCGTGATCCGGATCCAGGACGTAGGCGCCCGGCCGGACCTGGGTCGGGTCCTTGCTCGGCGCCGTGGCGGTCGGATCGTCCGCGGCCCGGGCGGGGCCGAGGCACAGAAGACCGATCAGGGCGAGAATGGGCGCGCGCATGGTCGTTTCCCCGCTCGTCCGGCCGGATCTCGATCGTCCTCAAGCCTGGCCGTCACGGCGACCCTGATTCCACGAAGTGCCCACGGGCTCAAGCGCGTCTGGCGGACGCGCCCCGGCTTCTATAGGCATCGCGACGACAGCGGACGGGCACAGAATGATCGGCAAGCTCAAGGGCGTGGTGGATTCGTTCGGCGAGGATTTCGTGATCCTCGACGTCTCCGGCGTCGGCTACATCGCGCATTGTTCCGCGCGCACGCTCCAGCGCATGCCGAAGGTCGGAGAGCCGGCGGACCTTTCGATCGAGACGCATGTCCGCGAGGACATGATCCGGCTCTACGGCTTCCGCTCGGATGCCGAGCGGGAGTGGTTCCGGCTTCTCCAGACCGTCCAGGGCGTCGGCGCCCGGGTCGCCCTGGCGATCCTGTCGGTGCTGGAACCCGATGCCCTGGCGAGCGCCATCGCCACCGGCGACAAGGGCACGATCAGCCGGGCGCCGGGCGTCGGGCCGCGGCTCGCCGCCCGGCTGACCGCCGAGCTGAAAGACAAGGCGCCCACCTTCGCACCGATCGACCCGGCCCTGGTCGCCCTCACCGGCGCCGTCGAGGAGGGCGCGGCGCCCAGGCCGGTGGCCGACGCGATCTCGGCGCTGGTCAATCTCGGCTATCCGCAGGTGCAGGCAGCCTCGGCCATCGCGGCGGCCCTCAAGGGGGCGGAAGAGGGGGCCGAGGCCAAGGTCCTGATTCGGCTCGGGCTGCGCGAACTCGCGCGCTGAGATCCGCCGGTCAGCGCCACCGCATCGGTTGATCAAGCGAGGACGATTCGATCGAATCGCTGTGATTTGCGCCGCCTTGACCAAAGCCGGCGTGGATGCCATCTCCCCGATGACCAGTAAGATATTGAAAAGCCTGCTACTTTTCAGTCGTTCTAATCTGGTAGGTCCGAAACGCCTCGCCCGACATGGTCGGGTTAGGCCCGAGGAAGACGGGTTCTGCAGCGCGCATGATCGTCTGTTCTTGCAACGTCCTGTCCGATGGCGCCGTTCGCAGCTGCCTGTTGCCCGGCCCGGGTTGTCCCCGCACCCCGGCGCAGGTCTACGCCTGCCTCGGCTGCAGCCCGAAATGCGGCCGCTGCGCCCGGACCATTCGGGAGATCATGCGCAGCGCGCTGGGAGAAGCGGCGGCGGCTCAGGGCAGCCATGAATGCTCCACGACTTGCGCTAGCGCTTGCAGTTTGGTCTTATTCCAAACTGCGGAGGACGGGATCACGGCGTGACGCCTAAGCCCCCCCGCTCGAAGAGCTGTTAGGAGTACGGGGGCCATGAAGGGCGACACCAAGGTCATCGAGTATCTGAATCGCGGCCTGAAGAGCGAGCTGACTGCAGTCAGCCAGTACTGGCTGCATTTCCGGATGCTCAATGACTGGGGCTATATCGATCTCGCCAAGTTCTGGCGCAAGGAATCGATCGAGGAGATGAACCACGCGGATCGATTCGTCGACCGGATCCTGTTCCTCGACGGATTCCCGAACCTGCAGGAGCTGGAGCCGCTGCGCATCGGCCAGACCGTGCAGGAGATCATCGAGTGCGATCTGGCCGCCGAGAACGGCGCCCGCAGCCTCTATCTCGAGGCCGCTCAGTACTGCGAATCGATCAACGAGCGCGTCTCGAAGAACCTGTTCGAGGATCTGGCCACGGACGAGGAAGGCCATATCGACTTCCTCGAGACCCAGCTCGAGCTGATCCGGCAGATCGGCCTGCCGCTCTACGCGCAGAAGCACATCGGCGGCCTCGAGGCGATCGCCCCCGAGAAGGCCTGAGCCGATCCGGGTTCCCGGGTCGCGCTCCTCGAAGCGGCGACGCGGGAACCCGACGGCCCTGCGCCGAGGTTGGGCCCATTGATGGCGCGCCCGGCATCGGCCAGGGTCGTCCGAGACGGAACGACGATAGGAACGACAGATGCGGCTCGTGGTGGTCGGCGCGGACGGGCGCATGGGGCGGATGTTGATCCGCGCGGTGTCCGAAGCCGAGGGGTGCACCCTGGCGGCGGCGATCGAGCGCGAGGGCTCGCCGGTCCTCGGCCAGGATGCCGGGCCGCTCGCCGGCCTCCCGCCCCTCGACGTGCCGGTGACCGACGACCCGTTGACCGCGTTCGCGACCGCCGACGGCGTGCTCGATTTCACGGCGCCGGCCGCCACCGTGCAATTCGCCGAGCTGGCCGCCCAGGCGCGCATCGTCCACGTGATCGGGACGACCGGCCTGTCCGACGACGACCTCGCGAAGCTGCAGGCTGCCGCCTACCACGCCCGCCTCGTGCGCTCCGGCAACATGTCGCTCGGCATCAACCTAATGGCCGAGTTGGTCCGCCGGGTCGCCAAGGCGCTGGGCGACGAGTTCGACATCGAGATCACCGAGATGCACCACCGGATGAAGGTGGACGCGCCCTCCGGTACGGCGTTGCTCCTGGGCGAGGCCGCCGCCGAGGGGCGGGGGGTCGACCTCAAAAACGTGCGGGTCTCGACCCGGGACGGGCATACGGGCGCCCGTAAGCCGGGCGACATCGGCTTCGCCACGTTGCGGGGCGGCTCCGTGGTCGGCGACCACAGCGTAATCTTCGCCGGCGCCGGCGAGAGCCTGACCATCAGCCACCACGCCGCCGACCGCGGGTTGTTCGCCGCCGGCGCCGTGAAGGCCGCCCTCTGGGCGCACCCGAAGCCGCCGGGTCTCTACTCGATGGCGGATGTGCTCGGGCTATAGACCAGCATCAAGGAATACGACCGTCCGATGGAGCGCCTGCTCGTCCTCGCTCGCCACGGCCAGAGCGAATGGAACCTCAAGAACCTGTTCACCGGCTGGCGCGATCCGGGGCTGACCGAACGGGGCGTCGCCGAGGCGCAGGCCGCGGGACGGGCGCTCCGGCGCGCGGGCTACGGATTCGACGTCGCCTTCACGTCCGAACTCGTCCGGGCCCAGCACACCTGCGCACTGATGCTGGAGGCGATGGGCGTTTCGGACATCGAGGTCGTGCGCGCCCAGGCGCTGAACGAGCGTGATTACGGCGACCTGGCCGGCCTCAACAAGGACGATGCCATCGCCAGGTGGGGTGAGGCGCAGGTCCACAACTGGCGGCGCTCCTACGACATCCGGCCGCCCGGGGGTGAGAGCCTCAAGGACACGGCGGCCCGGGTGCTGCCCTTCTACATCGAGACGATCCTGCCGCGGGTGATGGCCGGCCAGCGGGTGCTGGTCGCAGCCCACGGCAATTCCCTGCGGTCCCTGGTGATGGTGCTCGACCACCTGGGGCCGGACACCGTCGCCAACCTGGAGATCAGGACCGGCGAGCCGCTGATCTACCGGCTCGACGCCACCACCACGGTGGCCTCCAAGGATATCTTGACCCGCGACCTCGCGGCGGGTGTCTGATTGCCGACCGAGCTCGCGCCTGGGCTGATCCTCCACGCGGGATTCCTGGACATGGCCGCCCGCACGCGCCTCGCCGCCGAGGTCGCGGCTGTCCTGTCCGCCGCGCCGCCCGTCACCCCGTCCATGCCGCGGACGGGGAAACCGTTCTCCGTCCGGATGTCGAATGCCGGCCCGCTCGGCTGGGTGTCCGACCGTCACGGATACCGGTACCAGCCGACCCATCCCGGCACTGGCGCGCCGTGGCCGCCGATCCCGCCGACCGCCCTGGTCGCCTGGGAAGCGCTCGCCGGCTTCCCGGCGTCGCCGGAGGCCTGCCTGATCAATCTTTACGGCCCCGGCGCCCGCATGGGCCTGCACCAGGACCGTGACGAGGCCGACTTTTCCGCTCCGGTGCTGTCCCTGTCCTTGGGGGCGGAGGCGCTGTTCCGCTACGGCGGCCTCCAACGCTCGGACCCGACGCGCTCGGTACGCCTTCGGCCCGGCGACGCCCTGGTCATCGGCGGCGCCTCGCGTCTGATCCACCACGGGATCGACCGCCTCTACCCGGACGACGGCCTGCTCGCCGAGAACCCGCAGCCGGGCTTCCTGCCGGCGGGCGGGCGCTGCAACCTGACGCTGCGCCGGGTCGGCGCGCCGCCGACGTGACGGCGCGGCAACGGATCTCCCGATCTCCTGATCCCGCAGGCGCTTGACACCGGCTGCCCGCCGTCGGACCCATCGCACAAGGCGAGCCTATGTGGGCTTTGGCTTGAGGAGAACCGGTTTCCGATGCTGGTGGGTAACCTGACGCTGCGTCTCGGGCGGGTTCTGTCCCTGGCCGTCCTGCTGGCCGGACTCGGCTCCGTGGCGCAGGCCGCCGAACCGGTCTTCCCGCCGGGCTCCCGGTTCGGCTTCGAACCGCCGGCCGACATGTCGCTGTCGCGGCGCTTCTCGGGTTTCGAGCGCAAGGAGGGCGGCGCCACCGTTTCGGTGGTGGAGTTGCCGCCGAACGCGTTCGCGGAACTCGTGAGCGGCTTCACCGACGCGAACCTGCTCAGCCAGGGCTTCGCGGTGGAGAAACGCGAAGAGGTCAAGATCGGCGACAACGAAGGTATGCTCTACACCGGCGAGCAGCCCGCCGACCCGAACGCCACCGCGCCGGCGATCCGCAAGTGGATCCTCGTGGTAGGTACGCCCTCCGTGACCGGCCTGATCATCGCGCAGGCGCTTCCGGATGCGGAGACCGAGGAGACGATGCGCAAGCTGGTGACCGGCGTCACCCTGCGCCCGGCCCTGACACTGACCCAGCAGGTCGACGCGCTGCCCTTCCGCATCGGCGACATGGCCGGGTTCCGGCCGGTGCGCGTGATGGCGGGCAATTCGGTCCTGCTCACCGCGGGTCCGAAGGACCAGATGCAGAACCTGGAACAGCCGATCCTGGTCCTCGCCCAAGCCGTCCAGCAGCCACCCACCGCCGAGCAGCGGGACGGCTTCGCCCGGGCGGCCCTGGCCTCCAACCAGACCATGAAGGACTTCGTGATCGAGCGCGCGCAGAGCTACCGCTCGAACGGAGTCGACTGGCACGAGATCGTCGCCCGGGCCGTCGACATGCCCACCAACGTGCCCGTGGTCGTCTCGCAGACGATCCGATTCAACCCGGACGGCTATCTGCGGGCCCTGGGCGTGGTCCGAGAGGACCAGCGGACCGGCGTGCTCGCCAAGTTCCGCACCGTCGTCGACAGCGTGCAGGTCAAGTAGTCCGCGCGGCGCCGATGCAGGCAGAGGCGATCATCCTGATGTCTCAGTCTCCCCCCGCATCCTGAGGCGCCCGGCGGTAAACGATCTTTGGGCCTCGATCAGAGGGCTTCTGGGATCACGGGTCCGGCTGGATGGATTCTGCGAAGCCCGCTTCGCCCGCACCCCCGGATGTGGGGGCGCGTGGTAAAAGCCCCGCAAAAACGAAAAACGCGGACCCGAGGGCCCGCGCTTCGCAACTCTCAAAAAATGCGTCCGGCTTAGTAGGGGCGGCCGTAGAGCGGCGAGGTCGGATCGATCCGATCGACAAAGGACAGATCGACATTCCGGACTGCCGAGGAGCGCGCACCGATGAACGGGCCGTTGGTGATCGGATCGGGCAGCAATCCGCTGTCGAAGCGATCGTTGCGACCATAGACCGGCGTCAGCTGGTTCGAGGCGGCGATCAGGTAGGGGTTCAGGGCCGGGTTCCGCGAACCACCGGCGCCCGGAACGTTCGAGGTCAGCGGCACGTTGCCGGCGTCGAGCCAGCTGCGCGGGCGGACGCGGATCGGGAGCGGACGGCTGACGCTGTAGACGCGGCCCGGGCCGAAACCCTCCTGGGCCTGGGCGGGCGCGGACGCCAGGGCGCCGAAGCCGGTGGCGGCGATGACGCCGAGAAGAGCGATCTTAAGCGAGCGCATGGCCAACCTTGTCTGTGAGTGCCACCAGTATGGCGACCGAAGCTTAACAGTTCGCCGCCTTTGATAGAACGACGCTTGAGTGGGGCTGTGGTTCCATGAAAATGGCCGAGCTTCGGGGATTTGCCGTATTCTGGCCTCATTTTTTCGTGCGCGCCCGCCGGTGACCGATCGAACCGGTCGGATCGGAGGCGTCCGCCACCGTCGCCACGCTGCATCCGCGGTCGGGGCGGGGAGCCAGGAACGCCGCGGTCGCGTCGGGATCGGCCGGATCGTCGAGGCTGAGCGCGTCGATCATGCAGCCCAGCGCGCGCTCTTCGGGGGGATGACCGAGCGGGGCACAGAGCCAGCCGTCGAGGCGGAACGTCCGGTCGCGGGTGACGAAGCCGGTGCGCAGCACGGCCGGCCCCGGCGTCTCCAGGAGCAGCAGCATCCGGGCCGCGACGCCACCGTCCAGGGGATCGGGCACCGGAACCGCCGCGCCCCGCTCGGCGGCGATCCGGTCGGCCAGCGCGCGGATCGGGGCGATGTGCGGCGCATCGATCAGGGCCCGACGGGCCGCGAGCGCCGCCGGGTCGGCGAGGGATTTGGGAGCCTGCGGCTCAGGCGGCATCGAGGCCGGGGATCGGGGCGGCGAGACGGCCGGCGAGGCGGAAGCGCTCGATCCCCTCCTCCCGGGCGAGCCGCGCGTCGAGGCCGGCCGGACCGCCGAACTGGAACCCGATCTGGCTCCCATAGGCCGCGCAGGCGGCGCGCTTGCGCGCCTGGGCCTCCGGATCCAGCGTCATCCGGTGCGACGGCAACCCGGCGAACAGCTCGGCCAGGGGCTCCCGGGGTGCGGCCTCGCGGACCGTGTAGGGAAAGTCGCGCCACCACAGGATCGGGGGCGGCCCGTCGAGGCTGCGGAGCGCCCGGACGGCCTGGACGTGGTCGACATGGCCGCCGATGGCCTGCGGGGCGAGGACGAGAGCAGGCCTTTCCGCGGCGATCAGCGCGGCCAAAGCCGGCGCCAGGTCTGCCGCGATGCCGTCATCGACGCGCGTCTGCGAGAACAGCTCCGGCGCGGAACCGTAGCCCCGGTGCGGCGCCTCGCGGAACGGCAGGTGCCGGGGCGGTGCGATCCCGAGTTCGGCCGCGGCCCGCACGTCCTCGGCCCGGCGCAGGGCCATGTAGTCGACCTCCGCCGGCAGCCCCTTGTCGAGCTGGCAGGCCAGCGCGAACCCCGTCGGATCGGCGACGCTGGCGGTGAACAGCGTGGCCATCACCACGTGCCAGCCCTCCCGGGCGAGGCTCGCGAGCAGGCCGCCGCAGGAGAAGGCCGCGTCATCGAGATGGGGCGAGAGGGCGAGGGCGGTGGGCACGCGGCGGGGCTTCCTGCGTCAGAGGAGGTGCGGCTCGGTGCGGAAGCGGCAGGTGGGATCTTCGGGCAGGTCGACGGAGAAATCCGTGGCCGGGCGCTCATGCCGAACGCCGCCGTAGACCTCCATGATCTGCCGGCCGACGGCGCTCCAGGAATAGACCCGGCGGCATTCCTCGAGGCCGGCCGTGGCCAGACCGCGGCGCAGCTCCGCGTCGGTGACGACCCGGGTCAGTGCGGCGGCGAGGGCCGGAACGTCGCCCGGATCGACCATCAGGCCGTTCTCGCCGTCGCGCAGGCAGTCCGAGACCCCGACCGCGTGGCAGGAGACCACCGCGAGCCCCGCCGCCATCGCCTCCAGGATCGTGTTGGAGAACCCCTCCGCGTAGGTCGGCGAGACGAACACGTCGGCCCGGCGGTAGAGGTCCGGCACGTGGCCGTATTCGGCATAGCCGGTGAAGGCGATGTCCCGCGGCGCGAAGGCGAGGTCCGCGGCCAGCGCCTGGGCGGGATCCACGTCCGGTCCGATGCCCGAGATCGTGGCGGCGAACGGCGTGCCCTGCGCGCGCAGGATCGCCAGGGCGTTGATGAAGTCGAGCACGCCTTTCCGGCGGTCGACCCGGCCGTGGTAGAACAGCCGGACCGGGCCGGCATGCGGCGTCGGCAGGCCGTCGGGCGTCCCTTGCGCGAAGCGGTCGGTGTCCACCGCGCCGGGCACGATCGTGAACCGGGCCGGATCGGAGCCGAGGCGCTCGCAGACCTCGTCCACGAAGGACGCACCGCCGATCAGCAGGGCGTTGGCATGGGCCAGGACCTCGCACATCGCCACCCGGTGCGTCTCGCAGCAGGAGCCGACCCAGTGGCCGTCGCCGCCCTGGATCGAGACCACGCTCGGCACCCCGAGCTTTCGGGCGGCGAGCAGGACCGCCCAGCCGGTGGGATAGCCGTACTGCGCGTGCAGCACGTCGAAGGGCGTGCGCGCATGCTCCCGCTCGATCGCCTCGACCATGGTTGCGATGTCGCGCTCGAAATCGCCCGCCTGCTGCTCGCCGAGCTGCTCCAGGCCGATCACCCGCACGCCGGGCACGGGCGGCGGCGGGCCGCCGCCATAGACCCGGGTCCCGAAGGCGTCGCCCCGGTACTGGGAGATCATCGTCACGTCATGGCCGGCGCCGACCAGCTCGCGCAGCAGGTTCTGGGCGTAGACGCTCATGCCCGAAATCGCCGGGAAGTAGCGGCGGCTGAGGAAGAGGATTCTCATTGGGGGACGCTTTTCAACGAGACACAGGACGCACGCGGCTGCCCCCTCTCCCGTGCGGGCGGGTGGATTCGCGCATCGCGACACGACGGGTTCTCGGCTGCAACGGACGTCGCATCGCAGCAGCCACGCGCTCTCCCTCCCCCCTCTGCGGGGGAGGGTGGCCCCCGGAGGGGGTCGGGAGAGGGGAGCGACGGTGCAG
>NZ_VRVD01000660.1:0-2591 GCF_008040015.1 Methylobacterium sp. WL18
GGCAGGTGGCCGGCGGCGGCCGCGTCGGGTTCCTGGGCCATCGCAGCGTGTTCGACACGCCGTTCACGCAGGCGAACTATACGGAGGCGCTACTCCGCAACCAGCAGGCCCAGACCCTGGCCGACGTGTTCGCGAACAACCCCTCCGTCCGCGACCAGCAGCCGCCCTTCGCCTCGCAGCCGAGCAGCTTCATCCGCGGCTTCTACGTCAACTCCCGCGACTACGCGTTCGACGGCCTCTACGGCATCACGAACGTGTACCGGCCGGCGGTGGAGGGGCTCGAGCTGGTCGAGATCCTGAGCGGCCCGGGGGCCTTCCTGTACGGCTTTCCGCCCTCCGGCAGCGCCGTCGGCGTCATCAACCTCGTCCCCAAACGGGCCGCCGAGACGCCGCTGACCCGCGTCACGGCGCAGTATCTCTCCACCGGCAATGCCGGCGGGACTTTTGACGTCGGCCGGCGCTTCGGGGAGGGCGATGCGGTCGGCGTCCGGATCAACGGGGCCTACCGCAACGGATCGACCCCGATCGACCACCAGAACCTGGGCCTCGGCTTCCTGTCGCTCGGGCTCGACGTCCGGGGCGAGGCCGTGAGGCTCAGCCTCGATGCCGGCTACCAGCACCTCGACCTCGACGCCGAGAGCAACAGCCTCACGGTCCTTCCGGGCGTCCGGATCCCGCGGGCGCCCAAGCTGACCCGCAACGTGCAGCAGCCCTGGGAGCGCTCGGATCTCGAGCACGGTTTCGGCGTCCTGCGCGCGGAGTACGATCTGGCCCCGGACGTGACGCTGTTCGGCGCGGTGGGCGGCTCGCTGGCGACGCGCGACTTCTTCCGGACGCAGTCGACGCTCACGGATGCCGCCGGCAGCCTGCGGCAGCAGATCCGGACCGTCTCCGCCGACAACCAGCAATGGACGGGCGAGGTCGGCCTGCGGGCCCGGATCGACACCGGGCCGGTCCGGCACTCGGTCGCCGTCGTGGCGACGCATTACGCGATGCGCGAGCCCTTCGCCACCGCGGTCGGGGCGCGGCAATTCCGGTCCGCCCTGTACGCGCCGATCCTCGTCGCCAGGCCGACCCGGCCCATGCCGAGCCCGAGCGTGACGACCCTGTCGGCGCTGGACGGGCTCGCCGTCACCGACACGGCGTCGATCCTCGACGGGCGCATCCAGGCCATCGCGGGCGGCCGCTTCCAGGACGTGACGCGCGACCTGGCCTTGCCGAACGGCGGCTACTCGGCGCGCTACGACACATCGGGCTCGACCCCGGTCGCCGCGCTGATCGTCAAGCCGTGGGAGAACCTGTCCCTGTATGCCAGCTACGCCGAGGGGTTCGGCTTCGGGCCCAGCCCGCCCGCCACCGCGGCCAATGCCGGCACGACGTTCCCGCCGGTCAGGACCAGCCAGATCGAGACCGGGGCCAAGCTCGACCTCGACCCGGTCGGGCTCACCCTGGCGTTCTTCGAGATCGCGCAGCCCTCCGGGATCCTCGATCCCAGGACCCGGATCTTCAGCCTGAACGGCGAGCAGCGCAACCAGGGCATCGACCTGAACGTGTTCGGCGCCCCGGCCGAGGGCGTCCGCGTGCTCGGCGGACTGACGCTCCTCGACGGGCGGCTCAGCAGGACGGCCGGGGGCCTGTTCGACGGCCACGTCGCACCGGGCGTGCCGAACGCGCAGGTCAACCTCGGCGGCGAGGTGGATCTGCCGGCCTCGATCCTCGCCGGCGTGACCCTGACCGGGCGGGTGATCTACACGTCCGCACAATACTACGATCAGGCCAACACGCAGAAGATCCCGGACTGGACGCGCCTGGACCTCGGCATCCGCTACAGCTTCACGGCGAACGGGACGCCGCTGACGGCCCGCTTCAACGTCGAGAACGCGGCCGGCGCCCGGTACTGGGGCTCGTCGGCCCAGGGCGCGCTCAGCTACGGCACGCCGCAGACCTTCCTGGCGTCGCTGTCGGCGGATTTCTGACCGCCCGACGAAGGGACCCCCGCCGGCGATTCCATGTGGTGCCTCGTCCGGTGCTCCCGGGTGTCTGCCGGCGTCGACGCACCCGCGCGTCGAAAGCATCCGCCGCCTCGGCCGACCGGAGAAGGACCCTTCCGGCAACCCTCTCACAGGTTTTCAACGAGACCCGTCGATTGATAAGCAGATCACAGCCTCAGTTCTTTATAGTATCATTCATACAAATATATAATATTTTTAGGAACAATCTCGACATAAATGTTCTCAACGGGCGGAGAACCGGTCTCGTTTACCCTGTAATCGTTATAAGTAAGATGAAATAGTTTCAAGTCTACGTTGCTTTACATTCGAACGCGCGTTACGGCCGGACCCTATCATCATCGAACGGCCCAGTTTAATGCTCGACACAGCTTTAATATCTTGCACTTCTGACGATCAAAACCGTGTCGATCGATTGCAGACCGCGCGCAATCGCTTCGTACAAGCCTTGCTGACGGCCGTATCCCTGGCTGTGCTTTGCCCCGCCGCGATGGCACAGCCCGCGATGCTGCTCGACGAACTCTCGGTTGAGGCCCGCGGCGGAACCGCACCGAATGCCGGTTCGCCGCCGCCGGGCGGCAC
>NZ_VRVD01000661.1:0-2574 GCF_008040015.1 Methylobacterium sp. WL18
CCCCCGCCCGGCTCGCCGCCAGCGCCGCCGCCTTGCCGGAAGCCGCGTAGAGATTGATCC
The DNA here is from genome assembly GCF_008040015.1 of Methylobacterium sp. WL18. Taxonomy (NCBI): domain Bacteria; kingdom Pseudomonadati; phylum Pseudomonadota; class Alphaproteobacteria; order Hyphomicrobiales; family Methylobacteriaceae; genus Methylobacterium; species Methylobacterium sp. WL18. Next base: position 61 of record NZ_VRVD01000661.1, read on the forward strand.
GGGCATAGACCCCGAACTCCGAGCCGTCGTCGAGGAAGCCGCCGCCGGGGCCCTGCGTCTCGGTCAGGATGGCGTTCGCCTCGGCAAGGGTGAGCGCCGGGAAGGCCGCGGTCAGCAGGTGGCCGGCCTCCGGGGCGATCGTGCCGACATCCTCCCGGGCGTTGGCGGTTGCGTCGTGCACGACCGGCAACCCGTAGGTCTGCGTCGCCTCGTAGAAGGCCGCGTTGGCGGCGGGGTCCTTGAACCGGCCGGTATCCTGCGCCGCGCAGGCCGCCACCGTGCCGCCGCAGCCGGCCGCGAGGGCTTCGGTCATCGCGGCGCGCGCCTCAGTCAGGAGCGCCCGGTAATCGGTGACGCCGACGTGCTTGTCCGCGTCCGTCGCCTTCGTGTCGATCACGGCGGGGTTCTTCCGGATCTGGCCGACATAGGCCGGATCGTTGGCGAGCAGATGCGCCACCGCGTGCAGCGAGGTCGCGCGCCCGCCGATCACGTCCATGGCGTAATGCGCCCCGACGATGATCCGATCGTTGCCGTATTCGGCGGCCCGCGCGATCATCTGCTGGTAGCGCTCCGGCACCAGCAGGGCGAGGATCAGCGACTCGGTGTAGCCGTAGGTCGTGTGCCCGCTGGGATAGGACGGGCTGTCGACGAGATCCTGCTTGGGACCGCGCAGCCAGTCGAACGAATGCGACGCCGCGCCGAAATAATCCGCGCCGCGATAGGCCTGGAGATGCGGCAGGGTCTGGAACGGGCGGGAATTGCCGAACCGGTCGGCCCCGGGGCTGCCCGCCGGCCGGCCGTAGGCCTTGCCGAACACGTCGGTGACGGTGCCGTCCGTGAGCAGCGCGGCGGCCTCGGCCGAGACCGGGTGCGTGCCGTGGATCGTACCGTTGGCGAAGAAGTACTTGCCGGAATTCGAATCCGACTTGGTGACGTTGTTGGTGTAGCCGATCAGGTCGGCCACCGGCTGCGCGACGCTGGTGAAGGTCTTGGCGTCGCTGTAGCGCGCCCGGGCCTGATAGGCGGTGGCGAGCGCCGTGCCGAGGCCGTCGGCGAGGCCCGAGGCGTTGCCGTCGGTGATGAAGCAGTCCCGCAGCGCCAGCTGCTGTTGCTCGGGGAAGGGCAGCAGCGTCGGCTGCTTGAGGGCGGCGGTCTGGATGTCCCCGGTCACCCGCAGGTTGGCGTCGAGCGCCGCCTTGCCGGCCGGGCTCCCCTGCAGCCGGGCCACAGGGGCCAGGCCGCGCAGGGCGGTGAGGTTGGCGGGCGATTGCGCCAGCACCGGGAGCGGCAGCGCCGCCCCGAGCAGCGCCAGGCCGAGTCTCAAGGTCCCCATCATGCCGTCTCCTCCCCTGGTCGGCGCGCCCGGATGGCAACGGCGAAGGCCGGGTTTCCAAAGGGCTCAGCCCTTTGGCAGGGTTTGGGGCCGAGCCCCAGAGAAGAAAGGGCTCCGCCCTTCACCCGCAAAAGGTCGAAGACCTTTTGAAACCGAGATTTCGCTATCCCCGGGCCCGGGCCCGAATCATGAAGTTATCGTAGGTGTATTCGGCGACCTGGAACCAGAGATATTCCTCGTTCCGGAAGGTCCGCATCGCCTCGTACACCCGGCGGAAATCGGCGTTCTTGGCGGCGATCTCGGCATAGACGTCGTTGGCGTTCTTGAGCGCGCCCTCCATCACGTCCTGCGGGAACGGCCGCAGCTGCGCGCCGCCGGCGACCAGCCGGCGCAGGGCCTGCGGGTTGCGCGCATCGTACTTGGCCTGGACCTCGGCCCCGACCTCGGCGGCGGCGGAGCGCAGGATCGCCTGATAGGCTTTCGGCAAGGCCTTCCACTTCTCGGCGTTGAACCAGAAGTGCAGCATCGCGCCGCCCTCCCAGAAGCCGGGATAATGGTAGACCGGGGCGACCTTCTGCAGTCCGAGCCGCTCGTCGTCGTAGGGGCCGATCCACTCGGCGGCGTCGAGCTTCTTGGTCTCGAGGGCCTGGTAGATCTCGGGGCCGGGGATGGCCTGCGGCTGGACGCCGAACTTCGTCAGCACCTGCCCGCCCATGCCGCCGATGCGGAACTTGAGGCCCTGGAGGTCGGCCACGCTCTTGATCTCGCGCCGGAACCAGCCGCCCATCTGCGCGCCGGTATTGCCGCCGGGCAGGCAGACCAGGCCGGATTTCGCGAAGACCTCGGCGAACAGCTCGGCGGCGCCCCCCGCCTGCCACCAGGCGGCGGCGCCCCGGGCGTTGAGGCCGAACGGGATCGCGGTGGCGAGCGCGAAGGTCGGATCCTTGGCCTGGCCGAGGGTCGCAGGGCCGTGGCCCATCTCGACCGTGCCGGCCGACACGGCGTCGAGCAGGGTCTCGGCCGGGACCGGCTCGCCGGGGCCGAGCACCTGGATCTGGAACCGCCCGTCGGTGGCCTCGGCGACGATCCGGCTGAGCGCCTCGGGGGCGCCGAACAGGATGTCGAGGCTCTTGGCGTAGGCCGAGGACAGGCGCCAGCGCAGCTCGGGTGCGCCCTGGGCC
>NZ_VRVD01000662.1:0-2565 GCF_008040015.1 Methylobacterium sp. WL18
GCGCCGCGCGCCGGCCAGGCCCGAATTGCCGCCCGAGTTGCCGGAACAGCCGGCCGAGCCGCTGCGGGCCGACACGGCTGCGCCTGTGCGCAACAAGGCGATCAATGTCGGCGCACGCTCGATCGTGGGCCGCGCCGCGCAGCTCACCGCCGCGACCCAGCCCGAGCGTGGGCGCGCCGCCGACAGCCCCGCCGAGATGACCGGCGCCGGCTGGAAGGACATCGCGGTCCGGGTCTACCTGGAGTTCAACAAGGACCGGGTGCTGGCCGTGGCCGCCGGGGTGACCTTCTACACCCTGCTGTCGCTGTTCCCGGCGATCGCGGCGCTGGTCACCTGCTACGGCCTGTTCGCGGACGTCAACGCGATCAACGAGCACCTCGCGCAGCTGCACGCCGTGCTGCCGACCGGCGCGGTGGAGCTGATCGGCGACCAGATCAAGCGCATCGCCGCCAAGGGCAGCAGCTCCCTCAGCGTCACGTTCTTCACCAGCCTGCTGCTGTCGCTGTGGAGCGCCAACGCCGCCATGAAGGCGATGTTCGATGCCCTGAACGTGGTCTACGAGGAGGAGGAGAAGCGCAATTTCCTCTGGCTCAACATCCGCTCGCTGACCTTCACGGTGGGCGCACTGGTGTTCATCATCATCGCGCTCAACGCGATCGTGGTGGTTCCGATCGTGCTGAACTTCCTCGGTCTCGGCTCGGGCGCGTGGCTGCTCGCGGCGCTGCGCTGGCCGGCGGTGCTGCTGGTGCTGCTCGCCGGGCTCTCGGTGCTCTACCGCTTCGGCCCGAGCCGGGAACACGCCCGCTGGCGTTGGGTCGGCGTCGGCAGCGTGGTGGCGGGGCTGCTCTGGCTGATCGCGTCCCTGCTGTTCTCCTGGTACGTCGCCAGCTTCGGCACCTACAACGAGACCTACGGATCGCTGGGCGCCGTGATCGGCTTCATGACCTGGATCTGGATCTCATCGACCATCGTGCTGCTCGGCGGCGAGATCAACGCCGAACTCGAGCACCAGACCGGCCGCGACACCACCACGGGGGCGCCCCTGCCGCTCGGACACCGCCGGGCCCGGATGGCCGACACCGTGGGGGCGGCGGCATAGGGTGCGGCCCGTAAGCGGAACCGTGAGCGACAGGATGCCGCCGGTGCAGCCGTTTCCAGGGTCGCAGGACTGCCGGGCCCCGGGCACGATGCCTATATCTTCCGTCGAACAGGGAGATCTACATGGCCGATACCGCGACGACCAGCCCGGATGCCCGCAGCGAGGCCGAGTGGCGGGCGAAGCTCACGCCCGAGCAGTACCGGGTGCTGCGCGAGCACGGCACCGAGCGCGCCGGCACGAGCTGCCTGCTGGCCGAGAAGCGGCCCGGCACGTTCACCTGTGTCGGCTGCGGGCAGCCGTTGTTCGAGCAGGGCACCAAGTTCGAGTCCGGCAGCGGCTGGCCGAGCTTCTTCGAGCCGCTGGAGGGCGCCGTCGAGACGACCGTGGACCGCAGCCACTGGATGGTCCGGACCGAAGTCCATTGCGCACGCTGCAAGGGCCATCTCGGCCACGTGTTCGACGACGGCCCCGCCCCCACGGGCCTGCGTTACTGCATGAACGGCGCCGCCCTGAACTTCGAGCCGGCGGCCTGAGCCTGGCTGGTTCGGGTTTAACCTGGGTTGGAAAAATCCGCACCGAAAGACGGGATATCGGGGACAGGCCCGGAATTGGGGGAATCGCAACCCCACTCCGGTCTTGATTTCGTCGTGTTTTTGCTTAGCGCTTAACCGTCTCATGTTGTCGCCGTCCGGTATTGGCGATGGATGCGGTTATGGGAGAGCCAATACGGCGTTGCGGCTGAGCTTTTACGCCGCGCCTGCCGGCTCGACTTACCAGATCCATCCGGGCCGGCGGCCCTGAGGGCAGTCCGCCGGATCGGCGCACCGCCGACGAAGCGGGAGGGGTTTTGAGTTCATGAGCACCATTCGCCGATTCCTGGTCGCGCCATCCCTGGTCCGCCTGATCCGCAAGGAACGGGGCGGAGCCCGGATCACTGAGGGCCACTTCGTCGCCCAGGGGGGCCGCAGCTCCTACGTGCGCGTCGACGGCCAGATCTGCCAGCTGGTGCTGGTGAACAAGGGCGCCGACGGCATCCCGGTCGAGGAGCGGACCGACGTGCCGCGCGCCCACGGCGACGCGCTGCTGGATGTCTGCCCCGGCAAGGCCGCCTACGACCGCACCGTGCTGACGCTCGGCGGGCGCGAGGTCACGATCGACCGGTACGTCACACCGGGCAATCTCGACCTGATCAGCGTCGCCTTCGACAATGACGGCGACGCGGGCGCCTTCCAGAGCCCGAACTGGTTCGGGCGTGAGGTCAGCAGCGAGCCGGCCTACGAGCGCCAGGCTCTGGCCATCCAGGGCGTGCCGGCCGGCGAGGAGGTGCCGCTGAGCAACGCGGCGCTCGACGCCGTCCTCGACCTGATCGAGCCGCGGTTCGGCTTCGGCCGCTACGGCAGCAACGCGCGCGGCAGCGAGACGTCGGACGACGGCGCGATGAGCGCCATGCGCCGCATCGTGACGCC
>NZ_VRVD01000663.1:0-2562 GCF_008040015.1 Methylobacterium sp. WL18
CCCGGCCGCCGCGGCCGGCGACACTCACCATCGCGCCGGACGGAACCGCCGAGGTGGTGCTGGCCGAGCCCGAGGACGGCGTGTCGCCGGGCCAGGCCTGCGCGCTCTACGGCGACGACGGCCCCCGGGCCCGTGTTCTGGGCGGCGGCACCATCCGGCGGGTCGATGCGTTGTCGGCCCGGCCCCGAGAAGCCGCCTGATCTCAATCTCTGGATAATCCGAACGATGCTGAGCGAGCCGCAGATGGCCGGGCCGAGCACGGCCCTGATGCGCAAGGCCTATGCCCGCTGGGCCCCCGTCTACGACGTGGTCTACGACAAGCTCACCGAGCCGGCGGCCCGCGCGGCCGTGGAGGCCGCGGCCGAGCACGGGCCGCGCATCCTGGAGGCCGGCGTCGGCACCGGATTGGCGCTGGGCTACTACCCGAAGGCGAGCTTCGTCTGCGGGGTCGACCTCTCCGAGGACATGCTCAAGCGCGCCCGCGCCAAGGTGAAGCGTCGGAACCTGGCCCACGTGAAGGGCCTGCAGGTGATGGATGTCTGCCACCTCGGCTACGCCGACGCGAGCTTCGACGCCGTGGTGGCGCAGTTCCTGATCACCCTCGTGCCCGACCCCGAGGCCGCGATGTCGGAGTTCCTGCGGGTGGTCCGGCCCGGTGGCGGCATCGTGCTGGCGAACCATTTCGGCCAGAGCGACGGCCCGCTCGCCCGGGTCGAGGAGGTCGTGGCGCCGCTCTGCACCAAGATCGGCTGGTCGTCGGACTTCAAGGCGACCCGGATCGAGGCCTGGGCCCGGCGCAACGGCGTCGAGGTGCTGGGGCTGAAGCCGACCTTCCCGGGCGGGTTCTTCAAGATCCTGCGGATGCGCAAAGCCGGGTGAGCGACGTCGGGCTCGCGTCCGTCCCGGAGGGGCGCTGGAAGCGGATGCGGCGGTGGCTGCCGCTGGTCCTGCTCCTGTGCATCTCGGCGTTCGTGCTGGTCTCGGGCGTCGCGCAACTCCTGAGCCTCGACCGGTTGCTCGCCTCGCGGGCCTGGCTGCACGGCTTCGTCGAGGCCGGGTACCTGCGCGCCGTGGTGGCGGCCTACCTGGTCTACGTCGCCTCCGTGGTGGTCTCGGTGCCGGCCACGCTGTTCCTGACCATGATCTGCGGTTTCCTGTTCGGAATCGTGCCGGGGGCGCTGACTGCGGTCTGCGCGGCCACCACCGGGGCGGCGATCGTGTTCGCCATCGGCAAGGGGCCGGGGGCCGATCTGCTGCGCCGGATGGGCGGCACGCGGCTCGCGGCGTTCACGGACGCGTTCCGGCGCGACGCCTTCGGGTACATCGCGGTGATGCGCCTGCTGCCGCTGTTCCCGTTCTGGATGACGAACCTCGCACCCGCCGCCTGCGGGGTGAAGATGCGGGTCTTCGTGCTGGCGACCTTCCTGGGCCTGCTGCCGGGCGCCCTGGTCTACGCCACGACCGGCGCCGGGATCGAGGACGTGGTCGCGGCCCACGAGGCCGCCAAGGCCGCCTGCCTCGCCGCGGGGACGACCGGTTGCGACGAGGCTCTGACCTTGAGGGCCCTGGTCACGCCCAAGATGGTGGCCGGGCTGGCGATGCTCGCCGTGTTCGCGCTGGGCAGCGTCCTGCTGAGCCGCCGGTTCCGGCGCGCCTGAAGCCGGTTCGTCCGGAACGGCGTTCGTGTCTTGGACCGCCAACCGCCAAATGGATGCCGGTTCGGCCCAAGAGAGCCCGTAACATCGAAGGTGGGAACGGCTCTGGCGTGACTGAGTACCCGGTTAAAAATTTCTGTCGGCGCGCAAATTTAATCTTCACTCTGTGTCGCGCATGGGTCTAATCGTGTCGCCCGGCCGTTTCGGGTAACGAACCTCCCGGACGGCCGCCGTAGGCTGGCATGTTGGATTCCCGTTCGGTCCAAGGTGTTGATTGAGATAACGTTTCTCGTTCCTGTCCCGTTGGGCATCGGCCTCGCTGACGGGGCCATCACCCGATCGCCGGCGGTGTTCTGGTGTTCCGGAGCGTGCCGTAAGAGCCTCTGCGCACGTGCGCGACACAGGCGCCGAGACGGTGGCCTTCTTTCGAGGTGCTCTAAGGTACATGCAACCTCGACCCTATCGTGCTCGTATAGTGCCCGCGGGAATGCCCCCTGTATTCCCGGCTTTGAAACGACGGCGTTACCCCATGTCCCGCGCGAAAGCCGGAAACGGCTCGAGCTCTCGCAATTGCCACCCCGCCCCCACCCGCCCGCGATGCCCGGTCGGAGCGTGATGGGCGTGGCCGTCGAATCCGACCCGGTCACGATGCCGGCGGCGGCCGCCGCGGCACGCGAGGTGCCCGAGCGGCGTCCGGCCCGCCTCGGCCTGTCCGGGCGGCTGTTCCTCGTCACCGTCGCGTTCGTGGTGGTGGCCGAGGTGCTGACCTACGTGCCGGCGGTGGCCAACTACCGGATCGAGTGGATGTCCGACCGGGTCGCGGCCGCGCAGGTCGCCGCCCTGGTCCTCGACGGCCGGACCGGCGAGCCGGTCTCCGAGGCGCTGGAGAGCCGGCTGCTCGCGGGGG
>NZ_VRVD01000664.1:0-2561 GCF_008040015.1 Methylobacterium sp. WL18
CGCTGCGCCCGCGGCCCGGCCGGAGCGGGCGCAGCGTGCGACCTTCCCGGCCGGAACTTGGCCATGCGGGACCGGGGTTGCCCGGATGAACGGATCAGCACGATCCAGCCTCCATCGCGAGACACCCGCATGACCCTCGATACACGTTCGATCTACGTCACGGCCCTGAAGAACACCCACGCCGTCGAGATGCAGGCCCTGCAGATCATGGAGCGGCAGGTCGAGCGCCTGGAGCGCTACCCGGAGATGGAGCAGGCCCTGCGCCGGCACATCGAGGAGACGCACGGCCAGCGCCAGCGCCTGGAGGAGGCGCTGCAGAGCCTCGGCGACAGCCCCTCGGCGCTCAAGGAGGGGTTCCTGGGCTTCGTCGGCAACATGATGGCGCTCGGCCACACGCCGGCCCAGGACGAGATCCTGAAGAACACCTACGCCAACCACGCCTTCGAGAACTTCGAGATCGCGGCCTACGAGTCGCTGCTGACGATCGCCGATGCGGCCGGCCAGCAGGCGCATCGGACCGGCTTCGAGCAATCGCTGAAGGAGGAGCAGGGCATGGCCGAGGCGGTGCGGTCGCTGATCAAGCCGACCACCGAGCGCTACCTCGCGCTGACCACGGCCGGCGAGAAGGCCGACCGCTGACAATCCGGACCGCGGCCGGCCTCGCAGGGGCCGGCCGCAGACGCGCAACCACCGATGCATGAAACGCGCGGGCATGGAAACCGAGACGACGCGCGCGCCGCCCTCCCGGGCACGGGCCGATGGCGGATCCGCGGGCGAGCCCCTGGGCCGGTTCTGCGTGCACCTCTGCGTGGACATGCAGCGCATGTTCGCCGAGCCGACGGATTGGCAGACCCCGTGGATGCCGCGCGTCCTGCCGCAGGTGCGCCGCCTCGCCGAGGCCCACCCGGACCGGACCGTGTTCACCCGCTTCATCCCGGCGGCCCGCCCCGGCGAGGGGCGGGGCACGTGGGCGACCTATTCGGCCCGGTGGTCCGGCATGACGCGGGCCGCGCTCGATCCCGGCCTGATCGAGCTGGTCCCCGACCTGGCCCGCCTCGTCCCGCCCGCGGAGGTGATCGACAAGACCGTCTACTCGCCCTGGCTGGAAACGGACCTCGACGCACGCCTCCAGGCGCGGGGCGTGGACACCCTGGTCGTCACCGGTGCGGAAACCGATGTCTGCGTGCTGGCGGCGGTGCTGGGCGGCGTCGATTTCGGCTACCGCATCGTGCTCGCCACGGACGGCCTGTGCAGCTCCTGCGACGAGGCCCACGACGCCCTGATGGTGATGTACCGGATGCGCTACGGCCACCAGGTCCTGACCCTGACGACCGACGCGATCCTGGAGCGCTGGCCGTGAGCCGCGTCCGGCCGTCTTGAACTGTTATAGTCAAGCTCTGGCGCGATAGCCCGCGCGGGATCCGCGGTGTTCCGGATCACGAACACTCGATGTGTGCTGGATCACGCGCGAAAAACAGTCGCGACCGTCGAACCGAACGGCAGCGTCACCGTTATGTCCTCGAACACTATTCCGGAGGGAAGGACATGGCCAAGCACGAGATCCTCGGGTACTTCGAGCACCGCCGCGACGGGGCCTGGGTGTGCGTCCGGCCGTTCACCCTGACCACGCGCGATGCCAGCGTCGACATCCGTCAGGGCATGCGCTTCGATTACGGCAAGCGGGTCGGCGGTCTCGACCTCGCCGAGTACCTGGAGCAGCTCGGCTCGCAGTTCGGGTCGTAAGGCTGCCCGGACGAAGCGGACCGCGCGCAACGATCAGCGTCCGTGGAGGGCGCCGGGTGGAAACCCGGCGCCCTTCGGCGTTTCAGGCTCCGCCCCACTGCATCGTGAGGCCGCCATCCACCACGAGCGTGTGGCCGGTGACGTAATCGGCGGCCCCCGATGCGAGGTAGAGGATCGCCCGGGCGATTTCTTCGGGTTGGCCAGCCCGGTGCCACGGGATCCGCTCCAGGGACTGGTCGAGCACCGCGGTCTTCTCGAAGCGGTCGGCGGTCATCGGCGTCTCGATCAGGCCGGGGGCGACGTTGTTGACGTTGATCCGGTCCTCCGCGAGTTCCCGCGACAGGCTCCGGCACAGGGAGCCGAGCCCCGCCTTCGACATGCCGTAGGGGGCGCTCTCGGGGGTCGGCAGGTGCTGGGCCACCGAGGACACGAACACGATCTTGCCGCCGCCGCCCTGCGCCCGGCGCATCCCGATGAACGGGCGCGCGCAGAACAGCGGCCCCATCAGGTTCACCCGCAGGATCCGCTCCAGCACCGCGTCGTCCATCTCGGCGACCGGCATGCCGCTCATCGCCTGGCCGGCATTGGCCACCAGGATGTCGAGGCCGCCCAGCTCGCTGCCGACGCGGTCGTAGGCGGCGTTCACCGCGGCGGCGTCGCCGACGTCGAGTTGCAGCACCAGGGCGCGGCGGCCGGCCCCCTCGCCCCGCGCGGGTGTCTCATATTCACAACTCCGAGCCCCCGAGACTACGCTGGAGCGCGGGTGGCGGGGTGGGGTGGGTAAATAAAAGGGGGGGGGGGGGGGGGGGGGGGGGGGG
>NZ_VRVD01000665.1:0-2554 GCF_008040015.1 Methylobacterium sp. WL18
CGCGGGCGGCCGCCCACGACTTCGTGACCGCCCTGCCGGAGGGCTACGATTTCCGGGTCGGCCCGGCCGGCAACCGCCTCTCCGGCGGCGAGCGGCAGCGAATCGCCCTGGCCCGGGCCTTCCTGAAGGACGCGCCGATCCTGCTCCTCGACGAGGCGACCTCGGCGCTCGATTCGGAGTCGGAGCGCCTGGTCCAGGCGGCGCTGACCCGCCTGATGGACGGCCGCACCACGCTGGTCATCGCCCACCGCCTCTCGACGGTGCGGGAGGCCGACCGGATCGCCGTGATGGAGGCCGGCCGGGTGATCGAGACCGGGCGGCACGACGATCTGATCGCGTCGGGCGGCGCCTACGCCCGCCTGCACCGGATGCAGCTGTCGGATCCGACGCCGACCATGCAACCGGACTCTTTCAGTGCCGGACGCGGCACGGGTCCCCTCTCCCGGGCGGGAGAGGGACAGGGTGAGGGGTGCGACCTCTCCGGACAGACCTGATCCCTCACCCCAACCCTCTCCCGCACGGGAGAGGGGGCGCGTCGCGGACGTCACAGGTCGACGCGTGCACCCCGTTGCCGGTCAGCGTCGGGCGACCGCCACGCAAGCCGCCGGCAAGGCATGAGCGACACCATAGGCATGCACGCGCTCCGTAGATTCGTCCGCGGGAGCGCGGCATAAGGGCGTGTACCTTTGAGGACCCTACCGTGAGCGACCTGACGTTCGAGACCCAAGCCCATCCCGCCCGCCGGACCGACGCCGAGCGGGCCGCGCTGATGACGAATCCGGGCTTCGGCAAGGTGTTCACCGACCACATGGTGGTGGCCCGGTACGCGGCCGGCCGCGGCTGGTACGACGCGCGGATCCAGGCGCGCGAGGCGATCCCGCTCGATCCCGCCGCCGCGGTGCTGCACTACGCGCAGGAGATCTTCGAGGGGCTCAAGGCCTACCGCACCGCCGACGGCGGCGCCGCCCTGTTCCGCCCCGACGCCAACGCCCGCCGCTTCCGGCTCTCGGCCGAGCGCATGGCCATGGCCCCCTTCCCCGAGGACGCGTTCGTCGACGCCATGCGCAAGCTGGTCGAGATCGACCGGAGCTGGATCCCCGACACGCCCGACGGCAGCCTCTATCTGCGGCCGTTCATGATCGCCAGCGAGGCGTTCCTGGGGGTCAAGCCGGCCTCGGAATACCTGTTCGTCACCATCGCCTCGGCGGTGGGCTCGTACTTCAAGGATCCGAACGGCACGGTCACGGTGTGGGTCTCCGAGCACTTCACCCGCGCTGCGCCGGGCGGCACCGGCGCGGCCAAGTGCGGGGGCAACTACGCCGCCAGCCTCGCCGCGCAGGCGGAGGCCACGAGCCAGGGCTGCGAGCAGGTGGTGTTCCTCGACGCGGCCGAGCGCCGCTACATCGAGGAGCTCGGCGGCATGAACGTGTTCTTCGTGTTCGCGGACGGCACGCTGCAGACCCCGCCGCTCTCCGACAGCATCCTGCCCGGCATCACCCGCGATTCGGTGATCACCCTGGCCCGGGAAGCCGGCCTCACCGTGAAGGAGGAGCCCTACACGATCGACGCCTGGCGCGCCGACGTCCGCGCCGGCCGGCTGACCGAGGCCTTCGCCTGCGGCACCGCCGCGGTGATCACCCCGATCGGCACCGTGAAGGGCCGCGAGGACAACTTCACCATCGGCGACGCCGTGGCGGGCCCGGTGGCGCGCCGGCTGCGCGGCATGCTGGTGGATATCCAGCGGGGCACGACCCAGGACTCGCACGGCTGGTTCCAGAAGGTCTTTTAGGGTTTTTCCCGCCGCGGGAGCGGGGTCGGTTTGCCTGGTTCGCATTCAGGACTTGCGGCGCGTCCTCCCTCCCCGCTCTGTGGGCTTCGAGCGACATAGATTTGGGGCGCGATCGTCCTTGCAGGCCGCGACGCGCCCCCCTCTCCCGTGCGGGAGAGGGCTGGGGTGAGGGACCCGGTCTGTCCGGAGAGGTCGCATCCCTCACCCTGTCCCTCTCCCGCACGGGAGAGGGAACCCGCGCCTCCCACGGGCAAGGTGGTGGCCCACGGAGGCGAAGGGCTACGCGCGGATGACGGAAGTGGCAGCCAGCACCCCGGAAACAGCCGCCGGCCCGTGGAATCCCGGCGTCCAGTCCGACTTGCCGGCCGCCTTCACGCCGCTGATCACCGTCTACCGCCCCGAGCACGTCGAGACGCCCCTGCGCGACGCGCTGGGGATGAGTGACCTGTGCGGGCTGCCGGCCCGCCAGCTCACCCGGATCAGGCCGTGGCGCCTGGTCGTCCACGAGGTGCTGATCCGGGTCATGTCCGACCTCTCGGTGCCGGTGGGCGAGGTCTACGCCGATCTGGGCGTCAATTTCCGCTCGATCGTGTCGGCCATCCTGCGCGAAGGCGTCGAGCCCCGGCTCGGCGAGGTCGAGGCGGCCCTGGCGGCGCTCCGTGCCGAGGCCGACGCGGTGCTCCGGCGCGAGATCGCCGCGATCCTCGACGACCCGCCCTCCCCGGCCGCGCCGGAGCCCGGCTGGCTCGACCGGCTGCTCGGGCG
>NZ_VRVD01000666.1:0-2539 GCF_008040015.1 Methylobacterium sp. WL18
CGCCGGAGAAGCCGTAGGGCTCGAGCGGCAGGCCGAGCCCGGTCCGGTCGAGCCGGCCGTTGCCGTTGCCATCCTGGAAGGCCGCCACCGCGTAGGCGCCCGGGGCCAGATCCCGGAAGGTGAACAGCGCCCGGCCCCCGGCGGCCGAGGCTTCGTCGCCTCGGGTACAGAACGGTTCGGACAAGCCGCCCTGACACAGGGCTACCCGGACCGGGCCGCCGCCGGGTTCGATGCCGTCGACCTCCACCTGCAGGGTCGCGGCCATCGCAGCCGACCCGAACACCACAGCGAGGGCGCAGAGGCCCGCCGTCAGCGTCACCCGGCCCGGCGCGCCGATCACGAAGCCTCGCCGGAGGTCGCCAGCGGCGCCGTGTCGGGGATGCCGGCCTGGGCGGCGGCGCGGGCACCGGCCAGCTCCTCGATCAGCAGCCGCGCGGTGATGCGAGCACCCTCGTAGATCACCGGCAGGCCGGAGCCCGGATGGGTGCCGCCGCCGACGATGTAGAGCCCCGGCCCGAAGCGGTTGTGCGGCCGGAAATACAGCATCTGCATCAGGTCGTGAGCGAGGTTGAAGGTGGCGCCCTCGTGGACCGCGAAGTCCTCTTCCCACTGGGTCGGGTCGATGATCCGCTCGTAGCGGATCCGGGACTCGATGTCCTCCAGGCCCAGCCGCTTCAGCCGCTCCAGGATCAGGGCGCGGTAGCTCTCCCGGGTCGCCGCCCAATCGATCCCGGCTTTCAGGTTCGGCACCGGCACCAGGACGTAGAGGGCGGTGTGCCCCGCCGGCGCCATGCCGCCATCGGTATAGCCGGCATGCTGGACGTAGAGGGAGGGCTGCATCGGCAGCGTCCCCTCGGTGATCTCCCGGATGTTGCGCTCGTAGCCGTCGGCCAGGAGGATCGTGTGGTGCCCCAGGCTGTCCGGCACTTTCCCTTCGATGCCGAGATACAGCATGAAGGTCGAGCAGGAGAGCCGGGCCTTGTGGATCTTGGCGTCCCGCCAGCGCGGGCGGTGCCGCTCCGGGACCAGGGCGCGCACCACCTTGGCGAAGTCGCCGTTGATCAGCACCGCGTCGGCGTTGAAGGTCTCGCCGTCCACCACCACACCGCTGGCGCGCTTGCCGTCGAACACCACGCGCTCGACGTTGGCATTGAGCCGGAGATCGACGCCCATGCGTCCGGCAAGGCCGGCCATCGCCTCGGAGACCGCGCCGCAGCCGCCGACCGGGTGGTAGACCCCGTGCTCGTATTCGAGGAACGACAGGATCGTGAACAGGCTCGGGCAGCGGAACGGCGACATGCCGAGGTATTTGGTCTGGAACGAGAAGGCGAGGCGCACCCGCGGATCCGCGAAGTATCGCTTCAGGTCGCGGTCGACGCTGCGGCCGGGATGAAGGTGCGGCAGGGCGGCGAGCATCGCCGGGCTCGCCATGCTGCGCAGGGTATGGAAGGCCTGCTGGAGGATCGGCTTGAAATAGTCCAGCTTCGTCCGGTTCTCGCTGAAGAAGGTCTTGACGTTCTTCGCGTCGTCGGGCGCCAGGCGGGCGATTTCCGTCTCCATCCGGGCGATGTCGCCGGTGGCGCGGATCGTGCCCGTGATCCCGTCCTCGCCCTCGAACACCAGATGGTACTGCGGATCGAGCCGCTCGAGCTTGACGTGGTCCTCGAGACGCTCGCCGCAACTCGTGAAGATGTCCGCGAGGATCTGGGGATAGAGGAAGAAGGTCGGGCCGATATCGAACTTGTAGCCGCCAGGCGCGGTGACGGTCTTCGTGCGGCCGCCGACCTGCGCGTCCTTCTCGAACAGCGTCACGTGGATCCCGGCGCGTGCCAGGAGCAGGGCCGAGGCCAAGCCGCCGGGACCGGCGCCGACCACGGCCACACGGCGTCCGGTCAGCGCTCGCAAACCATCCCCAGACTGAAGCAACGCCGACGACTCCCCTCGCAACCCGCGAACCTTATCGGCCAAGCTAGCCTCGCAACGCTCCACGGCAATTGCAGCCCTTTGTCGCGCGTTCGGAGCCGGACGGAAAGGGACGGCCTCAACCGGCGGTGACGAGCCTTCCCTGGCCGCGGGCGATCGCCTGCAGGGCGAGCCCCGCGGCGGTGGCGACGTTGAGCGAATCGAAGCCCGGGGCCATCGGGATCCGCACCGGGCGGGCCCGACCGAGCGTGGACGCATCGAGGCCGGGTCCCTCGGTCCCGAGGATCAGCAGGACGCGCGTGGGCGCGGGGATGGCGTCCAGTGATTCGGTCGCCCCGGGGCTGAGCGCCAGGGCTTCGAGGTCGAGCGCGCGGGCGAGCGCCAGCCAGTCCTGCCCGGGGGTGAGCCGCGCGAAGGGCTGGATCAGCGCGGCGCCGGCGGAGACCCGGATGCTCTTGCGGTAGAGCGGATCGCAGCTGGCGGCATCCAGCAGCACCGCGTCGGCCCCGAAGGCGGCGGCGTTGCGGAAAGCGGCGCCGACATTGTCGTGGTTGGTGAGGCCCGCCAGCCCGAGCACCAGCGCCGGAGCGGGGGCGGGCGGCACGAGGTCGGCGGG
>NZ_VRVD01000667.1:0-2526 GCF_008040015.1 Methylobacterium sp. WL18
CGCGATGAGGCGGGCGCGGTCGAGGGCGGCATCGAGCCCGGCGGTGTGGGCCTCCACGAAGGCCCGGTCGCGGAAGCCGTTATCCGAAAGGTGCACGAGCAGCCCCGAGAACAACGCTACGTCGCTGCCGGGACGGATCCCGAGGAACAGGTCGGCCTCCTGGCCGGTCTGGGTCCGGCGCGGGTCGATCACTACGAACTTGGTGCCCCGCCGGGCCTTGGCGTCGGCCATGCGGCGGAACAGGACCGGGTGGCACCAGGCGGCGTTGGACCCGACCATGACGATCAGGTCCGCCTCGTCCAAGTCCTCGTAGCAGCCGGGTACGGTGTCGGAGCCGAAGGCACGGCGGTGGGCCGCCACCGCGCTCGACATGCACAGCCGCGAATTGGTGTCGACGTGCGGCGTGCCGATGAAGCCCTTGGCCAGCTTGTTGGCGACGTAATAATCCTCGGTGAGGAGCTGCCCCGAGAGGTAGAACGCGATCGCTTCCGATCCGTGCGCCTCGGTCACCGCGCGCAGTCTTTCCGATACGGTCGACAGTGCCGCGTCCCACGAGGCCTGAACTCCATCGACCTGCGGGTGGAGCAGGCGGTTCTCCAGCGACAGGGTCTCGCCGAGCGCCGAGCCCTTCGAGCAGAGCCGGCCGAAATTGGCCGGGTGCTCGGAATCGCCCGCGATCGCCGCGCCGCCGTTCCCGTCCGGGGTCGCGAGCACGCCGCATCCGACCCCGCAATAGGGGCAGGTCGTGCGCACCGCCGGGTCTGCCACGGACAGGGTCATGGCTGGGTCCTCGAAAGTTCTTTGTTCGATAGCGACCGCAAGAGGTGGGCCGCGCTCCCCGTCACTCGACAGCGAGTGGATCGCCCTCGTGGCCAGATGGGGCGCGGGTCCCCTCTCCCGTTCGGGAGAGGGACAGGGTGAGGGATGCGACCTCTCCAGAGAGACCTGACCCCTCACCCCAACCCTCTCCCGCACGGGAGAGGGGGCGCGTCGCGCTCCGCATGGAACGCGGTGTGACCCCCGTGGCCCGCATGGAGAGGGCGCGGCTCAGTACACGTCGGCCTGGTAGCGGCCGGTCTTCTTGAGGGCGGCGAGATAGGCGACCGCATCCTCGGGGCTCTTGCCGCCATGGCTGGCCGCCACGTCGATGATCGCCCGCTCCACGTCCTTGGCCATGCGCTTGGCATCGCCGCAGACGTAGAAATGTGCGCCGCCTTCGAGCCACTTCCACAGGTCGGCGCCGTTCTCGCGCATCCGGTCCTGGACGTAGGTCTTCTCGTTGCCGTCCCGGGACCAGGCGAGCGACAGGCGGTTGAGCACCTTGTCGTCCTTCAGTGCGTTGAGCTCGTCCTTGTAGAAGAAGTCCGTGGCCTGGCGCTGGTGGCCGTAGAACAGCCAGTTGCGGCCGGGGGCGTTCGTGGCGGCGCGCTCGCGTAGGAACGACCGGAACGGCGCGATGCCGGTGCCGGGGCCGCACATGATCACGTCCTTGGTGAGATCCGCCGGCAGGGCGAAGCCGTGGGCCTTCTGGAGGTAGATCTTCACCTTGGTCTGCTCGGGCAGGCGCTCGCCGAGATGGGTCGAGGCCACGCCGAGCCGCAGCCGGGAGCGGTGGTTGTAGCGCACCGCGTCGACGGTCAGAGACACGATCCCGGTATCCATCTTGGGCGAGGACGAGATCGAGTAGAGCCGCGGCTGCAACTCGTCGAGGGCCTCCAGAAAAACCTCCGCGTCGGGCCGGGCGCCAGGGAATTTGTGCAGGGCGCCGAGCACGTCGAGATAGGCGGCGTCACCGTCCGGGTCTTCTCCGGACGCCAGGGCCTGCGCCTTCTTGCGGGCCGCGCCGGAGGTGAGCAGCGACAGCAGTTGGTAGAGGTTGTCCGGCGCGGCGCCGAGTGCGTAGTCCTTGAGCAGGTGGTCGCGCAGGGTCTGGGTCCCGATCATCCGCTCGGGCCGGGCGCCGAGTTCAGCGATCACCGCGTCCACCAAAGCCGGGGCGTTGGCCGGGAACAGGCCGAGCGAATCCCCGGCCTCGTAGGTGATCGGCGTGCCGTCCAGTCCGATCTCGATGTGCCAGGTCTCCTTCTCGCCGCCCGGCTCGTTGAGGCGGCGGCGGGACAGGAACAGGGCCTCGACCGGGTTCTCACGGCAGAAGCCTTGGGGACCGAGATCGGCTGCCGGCTTGGGCGCGTCGCCCTCGGACGTCGGGGCCGCGGGCGCGCCACCGGCGGCGACGAACTCTTCCTCCAGCTTCTTGAGCATGCGCAGGGTCTCCTTGCCGCCGGGCTGGCAAAGATTCAGGCGCTCCTCGTTCTTCAGGAAGATCGCGTTGGCGTAGTCGGCGCAGTTGTAGCCGCACTGGCCGCAATCCTGCTGGGCCATGGCGGCCATCAGCTTGTGCGGCTCGGGCCGGTCCTTGGCCATCGCCATCCGGTCGCCGATCGGCACGGAGGGGTCGTGCCAGGGCGCGTCGTCGTTGTCGGCCAGCTTCGGGCCGGCGGCGGGCGCGTCGCCGGGAGCGAGGGC
>NZ_VRVD01000668.1:0-2522 GCF_008040015.1 Methylobacterium sp. WL18
CCCGCCCGCTTCGCGGTCGGCGACGCCGTCCTCGCCCGGAACGTCCACCCGACCGGGCATACGCGGCTGCCGCGCTACGTCCGCGGGCGGCGGGGCCGGATCGAACGCATCGACGGCGCCTTCGTGTATCCCGATACCAACGCCTACGGCGCGGGCGAGAACCCGACGTGGCTGTACACCGTCAGCTTCACGGCCCGGGAACTGTGGGGCGACAGCGGCGACCCGGGCGGGATCGTCACGGTGGCGGCGTTCGAACCCTACCTGGAGGCGGCGTGATCGCCCCGTCGCCCAAAGCCTTCGCGGCTCCCTGGGAAGCGCAGGTCTTCGCCCTGGTGGTATCCTTGCAGGAGGCCGGGCTCTTCACCTGGACCGAATGGGCCGAGCGGCTCGGCCGGGAGATACGGCCGGCGGACGGACCGGAACGGGCGGCCGATTACGGCGCCTGGCTCGCGACCCTGGAGACGATCCTGGCGGAGCGCGGGGTAGCACCATCAGACAGCGTGGCGGGGCGGACCGAGGCGTTCCTCCGCGCCGCCGAGGCGACGCCGCACGGTCAGCCGATCCGTTTGGAGAACGATCCGCTCTACCGGCCCTGATCCAGGAGGCTGTCGAGGGGCACCGGGGCGGCGTGCGGCCGGCCGGCCAATTGCGCGTCGATCAGCGCCAGAACCTCGCGCCGCCCGCAATTCTTCGCCGCTTCGAAGGGCGTCCAGGTCTGATCGAATTCGAATTGTGCGAAGACTGCGCGGTAGCGCTCCAATTCCTTCGCGGTAAGCGGCACGCCGCGGACGAAGGCCTTGTGCGCCGAGATCGTCGTGGCCCGGCGCGGGTCGGCGGGGTCCAGCTCGAACTTCAGCGCGTCGCCGCAGAAACAGATGTTCCGCGCCCGGTCGAACAGAACGGCGTGACCGTCGAAATGGCCGGCGGTGCGGTGCAGTTCCAGACCCGGCAGAGGCTCCAGGACGTCGTCGTAGGGCCAGCTCACCTGCAGCGCCGCACTCCACGTGAAGTCGGCCGCGGGCAAGCACAATTCCGGGTCGAACCGGTCCTGCAATTGCACGAGGGCGCCGTAGGCATGCGGGTGCGAGGACGAGAGCACCTGCATACCGCCGAGCGTCTCGATCTGGTCCAGGGCGGCCTCGCTGAAGACCGGGCAGCCCTCGAAGCCCATGTTCCCGTTCTCGGTCCGGATCAGGTAGGCGGAGGGGCCGATGCCGGAGACGGGCTCGTTCCAGAATCGCCACACGCCGGGCTCCAGCTCCTGCCAGTGGCAGGGAAAAGCGTCCTGCGCCTCCCGGGTGGTGCGGAACCGCCAGCCGTCTTGCGGGACCACGTGGCGTGCGTCGAGGCACATCGGGCAGGACGGGGGCGCCTCGAAATGGCGCTGCCAGAACCCACAATTGTCGCAGGTGTAGGCGGGCAGATTCAGGGCGCCCGCGAAGGGCAGGTAGCCGGGCATCGTCTCAAGCCTCTCCTAGCGAATGATCCCGGGGGGTTCCAAAGGGCATCGCCCTTTGGCGGTGTTCGGGGGCGGTGCCCCTGAGTATCCAGAGCGAAGCTCCACCGCAGGGCACTGCCCTGCACCCGCAAAAGGTCTCAGACCTTTTGAAACCAGACCGTGTCTAGCGAGTCCGGTCGGGTAGCGCAGCCCGCCGCGACCGACTGGTCGCCAAGGCGGCGCCGGCGAGGCCCAGCAGCGCCAGCCCGGCCAGGCCACCGACCACCGCGTCGCGGGTGCGGCTGGTCACGAACTCGCTGCGGGTCGATTTCATCCGGTCGTTGAACCGCCCATCGATGCCGACATCGCCGGGCACCGGATCGAACAGGTTGCCCGTCATGTCCGGAAACGTCGTGTCGGACAGCTGAGCCGACCACATCGTGGCAGCCTTGCGGTCCGCCAGCGTGGGGGCGAGCGCCTGCGCGGCGGCCATCATCATCGACGAGCGCCCGACCCAGACCTCCCGGCGCGGATGTTCGGCGGCGTACACGATCGCCTCCGCGCAGAGCCGCGGATCGAACACCGGATCCGGGGCATACTGGCGATGGCCGGTGCGGTTGCGCGCCCAGTTGAACTGCGGCGTGTTGACGGCCGGCAGGTAGACCACGCTGAGGCTGACGGCGACGTTGTCGTGGAGCAGTTCGCACCGCAGGGCGTCGGTGAAGCCGGAGACGGCGAACTTGGCCGCGCAATAGGGCGCTTGGAGCGGTGCCGCCCGGATCGCCAGCCCCGAGGAAACCTGGATGATCGCGCCGCGGTTGCGCCGCTTCATGTAGCGGAGCGCCGCGAGCGTACCGTAGACCTGGCTCAGGTAGGTGGTCTCGGTGACCCGCCGGTACTCGTCCGGCGTGATCTGGTCGGCCGGGTTCACCACGGTCGCCATGGCATTGTTCACCCAGGCGCGGATTGGGCCGAGTTCAGCCTCGATCCGGGCGGCGGCCGCATCGACGGCCTCGGGATCGGCGACGTCGGCCGCGATCGCCAGGACCGGCTGGCCGTAGGCGGCAAGCGCTCGCTCGGCGGC
>NZ_VRVD01000669.1:0-2514 GCF_008040015.1 Methylobacterium sp. WL18
GGCGGCGGCCCGCGCGGCGGCGGCCGTCCAGGCGGGTGGAGCAAGGGGTTCGGTCATGGCGGCCTCCCGTGGCGATCGCGATCCGCTGCGGCACATAGGGCGGGCGCACGAAACGACGCGGCCCCGGAACGGAGATCGCGGTGCCCTTCGCGGGGGTCAGCGCAGCCCGTGCCGGGCGATCTCCTCCGGCACCAGTTCGGCCGCGTCCTGGCGCGCCAGGATGGCGTCGAGGCCGACCGGGGTATCGTCCCAGGCATCGACGCCGACATCGCAGGAGCGGCTGGTATCGGGCAGCCAGCCGTGGCTGTGCCCGTAGAGGTGGCGGGTCTCCCGCCACAGGCCCGGCCAGGCCCGGTGCGCGTAGTGCGACAGGAACAGGCGGTGCTCCCGGCCCTGGGAATCCGGAGCCGAGATCCGGACGCTGTCCACGGGCGGGTCCGCCCAGGGCAGGTCGAGCACGCGGTTCGAATCGTGGTTGCCCCGGATCAACCGCTTGGTGCCGTTGAGCTGCGCGAATAGCGCCGCGCAATGCTCCCGACTCGCCCCCGCGGCGAAGTCGCCGAGATCCTGACCGCGCAGGGCAGCCCCCCGCCGCCGGATTGGGAGCCCGCGCTGGCCCGGGCCCTGGGCCGCGCCGATCCGGATGTCCTGGCCCATGACGAGGCCGACGCCGTGCTGGCCGAGCAGGGCGAAGTGTTCGCCCCGGAGGACGACGCCTGACGCCTCGTTCCGAAAGGCGGCCGCCGGCTTTCGGGCAGAGACGATGCGGAGCAAGGTGTCGAAGCATCGTCCCGAGCGGTGGCCGCTGGCTCGCAGGCGGACGATGCCCTGGAATCGGACGCCGTCCTAGACTTCCTGGCGGCGCGTGGTTGCCGTGGTGCCGGTCCAGGCCGATGTAGGTGGGATGCCAGGTCCCGATCATCAGCGCGCCGCCCCGCGATCCGCCCCGACACCCCTGCGGGTCTTCCCGGTCTCCAGCGAGGCCCCGGTCCTCGACGCGCAGACGCGGACGCGGCTGGGGCGCCAGCTGCGCGCGCTCTACGACCCGGTGATCGACGAGATGCTGGATCCGAGGCTGGCGGAGCTGCTGCAGCAGCTCGACGCCGATCGCGCGGACGAGACCGGGCGCTGAGGCGGTCCGGAATGGGGCTCCCGTCGATGGATCGGGGGGATGTCACACCGACGGGAGCTGAGCCGGGACGATGAATCGACCCAACCTGTCCTATGTCGCCCAGGAACGATCCCGGGCGCCTTCACTTAAGTCAAATTTGCTGTCGAATACAGAGGGCGATGTGACGGTTACGGGTATTCGTCGGTGGAAAGCCTGGCAGCGGCGTCAGGCCGACGTCCCAGTCACCGACAGCATCACCCCGTCGTTGCCGATCTCGGCGCCGGTGTAGCCCAGCATCCGGGCGAGCTGCTCGCGGGCGCGCCACACCCGGCTCTTCACGGTGCCGATCTGGCATTGCATGACGGAGGCGGCTTCCTCGTAGCTGAGGTTCTCGATCGCCACGAGGACCAGCGCCTCGCGCATCACCGGGGCGAGCCGGTCGAGGGCGGCGCGCACGTCCTGCAGGTCGAGGTGGCCGCCCTGCTCCGGTACGCTGGTGAGCCGTTCCGCATAGCTGCCGTCGGTGTCGGCGACCTCGCGGCCCTGCTTGCGGTGCTGGCTGTAGAACACGTTGCGCAGGATCGTGAAAAGCCACGCCTCCAGGTTGGACCCGGGGGTGAAGCCGGCCCGTCCGCGCCAGCCCCGCAGCAGCGTGTCCTGCACGAGGTCGTCGGCCGCGGCGGGGTCTCGGGTCAACGAGACGGCGAAGCGGTGCAGGGCCGGCACCACCTTCAGCAGGCCGGCGCGGAAGTCGGCCTCCCGTTCGACCTCCCCCGAGACCGGCTCCCCCGAAGCCTGGTCCTTGGCGAGCGCCGCGTCCAGGCGGGCCAGCAAATCGGCAAAGCGATCCGAGGCGGCCGCCGGGGTCGGGCCGACCGCGTCGTAGGTCAGGCCGAGCAGCGTTCCGAGGTGGATGCGGATCGCGTCCGGCAGGCCATGCCGGATGTCGCGGGCCGGATCGGGCAAGGTGTGGCCTTCGGTGTCTGGCATCAGGTCCGGGCATCGACGGCGGGCCTATCGCGCCCGTCGCATTCGCTTGTGGCGCGCCCACGCGGCTCTCGCGCCAACATGGGTTTAGACGGCGTTGCCGCGACGATGCGACGAACCAATACAAGTAAGCGGGACGGGCCGATGTATCGGGGCCGACGACGAACGGGCCGCGAACCGGCGGGCTCGCAACGGCGTTCCCTGTGGGATCCGTCTCCGACCGGAGGCCGGCCGGACTGTGTTCCTGAACCCGTAGCGAGGCGTGTCGATGGCTTCCCCCGATCCCGATCGCACCGTGCCCCGCGACACCGGGGGGCACGCCTCGACGGTCTGGACCCTGGCGCTGGCTACCGCGCTCGTCGGCCTGGTCGCGTTCCCGCGGCGGTCGGCCACCCCCGCCTCAGCCGGCGCGGAGC
>NZ_VRVD01000066.1:0-14439 GCF_008040015.1 Methylobacterium sp. WL18
CCCGTCAGCACCACCCGCCGGCCGGCCTGGGCGGCGAAGCCGGCATCCCGCAGGCGGTCGCGGACCAGCTCGACCACCTCCTCGACCCGCGGCTTGATGATCCGCACCAGCTGCGAGCGCGGGATGTGGGCCGGGGCCTCGCCCTCGTCCTCGCCGACCCCGTGCACGGCGATCATGTCGCGATCGTCGGACGGGGTGGAGAGGGCCGAGCCGTAAAGGGTCTTCAGCCGCTCGGCCGCGGCCATGCGGGTGGAGAGCCCCCGGGCGATATCCATGGTGACGTGGTGTCCGCCGACCGCCACCGCGTCCACGTGGACGAGGTGGCCGCCCGAGAACACGCCGACGCTGGTGGTGCCGCCGCCCATGTCGACGACGCACACGCCCATCTCGGCCTCGTCGTCCACCAGGGCCGAGAGCCCGGCGGCGTAGGGCGTGGCGATCACCGCCTCGACCCCGAGGTGGCAATGCTCGACCGCCAGCATGACGTTGCGGGCGGCGGCGAGTTCGCTCGTCACGACATGCAGGTCGACCCCGAGGGCCTCGCCGATCATGCCCGACGGATCGATCACGGCACCCTGCCCGTCCAGCGCGTAGCCGGTGGGCAGGGCGTGCAGCACGGCCCGTCCGGGGCTGACGCCGTGGGCGCTCGCCGTCTCCAGCACCCGCTCGACATCGCTGCCGGTGACGGTGCCGGAGCGGGTGTTCACCCGGGCCTGGAAATGCTGCGAGGCGAGCCGGCCGCCCGACATGTTGACGATGACCGACTGGACCTCGACCTTGGCCATCCGCTCGGCGGCGTGGACCGCCTGGCGGATCGCGCCCTCGGCGGCGGCGAGATCGACGATCGCCCCACCCTTCAGCCCCAGCGAGCGCTGGTGGCCGATGCCGATGATGCGGGCGAGGTGCGTCCGGCCGCGCAGGGTCGAGAGCGCCTCGGCCGGCTGCAACTCGGCGATGAGGCAGACGACCTTGCTGGTGCCGATGTCGAGCACCGACAGGGTGGTCGAGCGCCGGGCGGAGAGCGGCTTCAGGCGCGGCGTGAGGCCGTGTTGGCTGTGCATTGACACTACCGGACGCAGAAGGCGGGACGGGCGGAGATCGAGGTTAAGGGCATCAGCTGGCCGCGCCCTTCTTCTTCGCCTTCTGGGCTTCCGCGCGGGCGGCGGCGGCCTCCTCGGTCAGGCGCACCACCAGGCGGTCGGGCATGCGCAGGTCCACCGCGATGATGTCCTTTTCGAGCAGGCCGGCCTCGCGCTCGAACCGGACGAGACGCGCGAGCGCCGCGGCTGGGTCGATCTCGGGCAGGCGCACGTCCACGCCGTCGAGCTTGAGGGTCCAGCGCCGGCCCGAGACGTAGGTCCCGGCCTTGATCCGCTCGGAGAGCGGACCGGCGGCGGCGATGAGGGCGAGATATTCGGGCAGCTTGTTGTTGGCGTCGTCGCCCACGACGAGCGGCAGGCTGGCGTAGCGGTCGTCCCGCATTGCGTCGATCACGGTGCCGTCGGCGGCGATCACGTTGATCTCGCCGTTCTTCTGCCAGAGGGCGGCGGGCTCGCGCTCGACCTGGGTGATCGCGATCTCGTTCGGATAGATCTTGCGGACCGAAGCCTGGGCGATCAGCGGCACGGCCAGCAGCTTCTCGCGCACCGCCACGACGTCCAGGAACGGGACCGAGGAGCGCCAGTCGATGCCGGCTGCCGACAGCACCTCGCGCTCGTACATCCGGGAGATGCCCGAGATGGTCACGCGCTCGACGCCGAAGCCGAGGACCCGCGCTGCGATGTCCAGGGGCCGACCCTGCTCGGCGACGAAGGACTCGTAGCGCCCGCTCGCCACGAAGCCGGCGAGCGCCACGGTGGCGAGGGATACGGAGACGCCCACGGTGCCGACGCCGCGCGGCAGGCGCTGAGTCAGGAGCTGGCCCCTGCGGGACCGGCGCACCGAGAGGGAGCGGGCGGGAGCGCGTCCGGTGAGCCGATCCAGCGCGGCGCCGACGAGGCGCGCGGGAAGGCTGCGACCGGCAGCGTCACCGCCGCTCAGCGATTCAGAGAAGCGTCCTCCACCATCCATCGGACGAGCTCACCGAAACCAAGACCCGCATGGGCCGCCATCTCCGGCACAAGGCTCGTCTGGGTCATGCCGGGTTGCGTGTTGACCTCCAGGACGACGAGCAAACCGGTTCCACCCGGTGTGTCGTCGTAGCGAAGGTCGGCACGGCTGACGCCCCGGCAGCCCAGTGCTTGATGCGCCGTTAACGACAGTTCTTGGACACGCTGGTAAACATTTGGTTTAAGTTCGGCCGGCAGCACGTGGACCGACCCCCCCGGGGCGTACTTCGCGTCGTAGTCGTACCAGTCCCCCGTGGCGGCCTTCACCTCGATCACCCCGAGCGCCTTGTCGCCCATCACCCCGCAGGTCAGTTCGCGACCGGCTATGTAAGGTTCTGCAAGGACTTGCTCGCCGAAGGTCCAGTCCTCCGAGGCGAGGATCTGGG
Organism: Methylobacterium sp. WL18; assembly: GCF_008040015.1. Taxonomy (NCBI): domain Bacteria; kingdom Pseudomonadati; phylum Pseudomonadota; class Alphaproteobacteria; order Hyphomicrobiales; family Methylobacteriaceae; genus Methylobacterium; species Methylobacterium sp. WL18. The sequence continues at coordinate 2,495 of NZ_VRVD01000066.1, forward strand.
GCGGGTGCGACCGGCCGTCGCGGACGATGATGACCCCCACGGACGAGCCCTCAGCGATCGGCTTGACCACGTAGGGCGGCGGAAGCGGGTGGTTTTTCGCGGCCTCGAAGCGGTTAACGATCCGACCCGCCGGCACGTCCACGCCGGCTGCGTGCAGCACCGTCTTCGCCCGCTCCTTGTTCATGGCCAGCGCCGACGCGAGCACGCCCGAATGGGTGTACGGAATCTTCAGGATCTCCAGCAGCCCCTGGATTGTCCCGTCCTCTCCGTCCGGACCGTGCAGGGCGTTGAAGGCCACGTCCGGCCGCAGCTCGGTGAGCACCGAGGCGATGTCGGGCCCGACGTCGACGCGGGTGACCCGGTACCCCTCCCCTTCGAGCGCCGTCGCGCAGGCCGCGCCGGAATTGAGCGAGACCTCGCGCTCGGCGGAGGTACCGCCCAGGAGGACGGCGACGTGCTTGGACATGGTGGGCTCCGGGGAAGTCTGGGTCGAGGATCGGGTCACGTTGGGCCGACCAGGTCATGGATCGCGGCGAAGACCGCCGCCGCAATGGCCGGCGGCAGAGCGCCGATGCGGCGCAGGATGCGGCCGGGTTCGATGCAGGCGATCTTCAGCGGACGGACCGTGGAGGCGGCGCCGAGGCCCGCTGCGGCGAAATCCCTGATCGGGATGTCACCGCTCATGCCGGCGTTTCGGGCGCTCGTGATCATCGCAATCCGCACGTAGCCGGCCTGCGCGACCGCGGCTCCGGAGACGGCGGGGCGTCGCTTCTCGGCCACGCGGTCCGAGTAGGGGAACTTCACGACCACGACGGAGCCGGCCGAAAAGCTCGCGGCCTCAGAGGTCGGCATAATCTTCGTCATCGATGAGGCCGCCCCATTCCATGAAGGCGACGAACGGATCCTCGCCCTCCGGGGGCGCCTTGTCGATGCGGACGCCGTCCGGTGAGATCCGGTAGCGCAGACGATCCCCCGGGCCGATGGCGAGGCGCTCGCGTACCTCGGCGGGCAGCACGGTCTGGCTCTTGACCGAGATCTTCGAGTAGGCGGTGCGGGCGGACTTGCCGGGCATGGCCGATACCCCTTCAACGCGACTTACAACTTACTGACTTACCGCCGCCGAATCCACGCCGATCCGCCGGATCTCCCAGCGCAGCGTGACGCCGCTGGTCTCCCGAACCCGGCGCCGGACTTCCTCGCCCAGTCCCTCGATATCGGCAGCGGTGGCGCCGCCGGTGTTGATCAGGAAGTTGCAATGCATCGGCGAGACCTGGGCGCCGCCCCGGGTCAGGCCGCGGCAGCCGGCGGCGTCGACGAGCTGCCAGGCTTTGCCACCCTCCGGGTTGGCGAAGGTCGAGCCGCCGGTGCGCTCGCGGATCGGTTGTGCGGCCTCGCGGGCCGCCGTGACCCGCTCCATTTCGGCTTCGATCGCGGCGCGGTCCCCGGGTGTTCCGCGGAACAACGCGCGCGTGAAGATGACGTCCTCGGGCGCGTCGGAATGCCGGTAGGAAAAACCCATCTCGGCGTGGCTGAAGCGGCGCAGCGCCCCGGTCCGGTCGATGCCATGCGCCTCGACCAGCACGTCGGTGGTCTCGCCGCCATGGGCGCCGGCGTTCATCCGCAGGGCGCCCCCGATCGAGCCCGGAATGCCCCGGTAGAACGCGAGTCCGTCGAGCCCGGCCTCGGCGGCCGCCTTGGCGAGGCGCATGTCCGGCACGGCGGTGCCGACCTGCAACGTCTCGCCGTCGATCGCGATACCGCCGAACGCCTTGCCGCCGAGCCGGATGACCACGCCCGGCACGCCGCCGTCGCGGACGATCAGGTTGGAGCCGAGGCCGATCACGGTGACCGGCACATCGGGTTCCAGGGCGGCGAGGAGGTGCGCGAGATCCTCCTCGTCCGCCGGGGTGAACAGGACCTCGGCCGGACCGCCAACGCGGAACCAGGTCAGGTCGGCCAGCGGCTGGTCGGCGAGCAGGCGCCCGCGCAGGGCCGGCGCGGCGGCGCGGATTCGGTCGTGGAGCGATGCGGTCATGGGGTAATCTCCCCTCTCCCCACAGGCGGGACTACGGTCTTCATACAGTTCAAGAGGTGACGCTGGTCCCCTCTCCCCGCGCGCGGGGAGAGGCCCGCATGGACCTTGTCGTCCGTGCGGGAAGCGCAGGCGAAGCCGGAGCGGAGGTGAGGGGGCGTGAACGGATGAGGCTCATTCGGAGCCGCCCCCTCACCCTCGGCTGCCGCCTCGCTCCGGCGACGACAAGGTCGTCGCGGCCCTCTCCCCGCACGCGGGGAGAGGGGGGCAGCGCGGCCAGGATGGTGTCCAGAACCGCACCAATATTGTCCGCGATCTCGGGATTCCAGAAGCGGAGGACGTGGTAGCCCTGTGCGGCCAGCCATTCGTCCCGGATGCGATCGCGTACATTGTCCGCGTGCTGGCTGCCATCGATCTCGACGATCAGGCGCGCCTCGCGACAGCAGAAATCCGCGACGTAGCGCCCGATCGATTCCTGCCGCACGAACTTGAAGCCGGCAAGACGTCGATCGCGCAGGCGATACCAGAGGCGACGCTCCGCCTCCGTTTGAACGAGGCGCAGATGGCGCCGAAACCGGGTACGTTCCGCCTTGGCCGATCGCATCTCCCCATTTCCCCGCGCGGCTCGATCTACGGCTAGGATGCTGCCCGTGACCATCGTCAGAACCCGGACGCCTTCCGGCGAGGCCATCGTGATCCTGCCGGAGGCGGAGCTCGAGCGGCTGCGCGAACTGGCGGACGACACGCTCGACACCTGCGTCATCGACAAGTCGCAGAGCCGCCTGAACGCCGGCGACGAAGAACGCCTCGATGAGTCCGATCTCGATGCGTTGCGCGCGGCCCCGAGCCCCCTGGCGTTCTGGCGCGCCCGGCGAGGGATGACGGTCGCCGCGCTGGCGCGCGACGGCGCGGTGCCCGAGGTGCAACTCACCGATCTGGAAACGGGCGCGGGCACGGCCGATCCTGCCGTCTACGAACGGCTGGCGCGGGCACTCGACATCGATGTCGAAGACCTCATGCCTGACTCAGCCTGATCGACGCCCATCCGCTCACTTACCTCGCGCGGCGAGTTCGCCCGGCAGCGCGTAGGCCCATTGCGTGATCGTGCCGGCGCCGAGGCACACGACGTAGTCGGTGGGCTTGGCGAGTTCGGCGACGATGCCGGCCAGTTCCTCGGGCCGCTCCAAGGGGCGGGCGTCCCGGTGGCCGCGGGAGCGCAGGCCCGCGACCAGGGCGTCCCGGTCGGCGCCCTCGATCGGCGACTCGCCGGCCGTGTAGACCGGGGCGACGATCACCGTGTCGGCGTCGTTGAAGCAAGTGCAGAAATCGTCGAACAGCGACGCGAGCCGGGTGTAGCGGTGCGGCTGCACCACCGCGATGACGTTGCCGTCGGTCGATGCGCGGGCGGCCTTGAGCACCGCCTTGATCTCCACCGGATGGTGTCCGTAATCGTCGAAGATCGTCGCCCCGTTCCACTCGCCGGTGCGGGTGAACCGGCGTTTCACGCCACCGAACCCGGCGAGCGCCCGGCGGATGGCGTCGTGCGAGACGCCGAGCTCGTTGGCGACGGCGAGCGCTGCGGTGGCGTTGAGCGCGTTGTGCTTGCCCGGCATCGGCAGGACCAGGTCTTCCATCTCCATGCGGAAGCCCGGGCGCCGGTCGCGGATCATGACGCGGAAGCGGCTCTGGCCGCCCTTCAGGTCCACGTCGAGCAGGCGCACGTCGGCCTGAGGATTTTCGCCGTACGTGATGATGCGCCGGTCCTCGATATGGCCGACCATGTCCTGCACCACCGGGTGGTCGGTGCACATCACCGCGAAGCCGTAGAACGGGATGTTGTCGATGAAGCGCCGGAACGCGTCCTTCACCGCCTCGAACGAGCCGAAATGGTCGAGATGCTCGGGGTCGATGTTGGTGACGATGGCGACGTCGGCCGGCAGCTTGAGGAAGGTGCCGTCGGATTCGTCGGCCTCCACCACCATCCAGTCGCCCTCACCCATCCGGGCGTTGGTGCCGTAGGCGTTGATGATGCCGCCGTTGATCACGGTCGGGTCGAGGCTGCCGGCGTCGAGCAGGGTCGCGACCAGCGAGGTCGTGGTGGTCTTGCCGTGGGTGCCCGCGATGGCGACGCAGGACTTGAAGCGCATCAATTCGGCCAGCATCTCGGCGCGCCGAACTACCGGAAGGCGACGCTCGCGGGCGGCCTGCAGCTCCGGGTTGTCCCGACGGATCGCGGTCGAGACCACCACCAGGGCGGCCGCGTCGACGTTCTCGGCCTGATGGCCGACGAAGGTGCGGATGCCCTTCTCGGCCAGCCGGCGGACGTTGGCGTTGTCCGAGGCGTCGGAGCCCTGGACCGTGTAGCCGAGGTTGCTCATCACCTCGGCGATGCCGGACATGCCGATGCCGCCGATGCCGATGAAGTGGATGGGGCCGAGCTTGTCGGGCAGCTTCATCTGTCGTCGTACCTTCCGTAAAGTCATGGTTTCAAAAGGTCTGGGACCTTTTGCGGGTGCAGGGCGGAGCCCTGCTGTCGGGCCTTGCCCAACGCATCAGGGCTCCGCCCTGACAACCCGCCAAAGGGCTGAGCCCTTTGGAAACCCGATTGCTAACCGCTTCTGGCAGTCTGGATGACGACCTCGGCCAGCCGCTCGGCGGCGTCGTGGATGCCCGCGCTTCTGGCCGCATCGGCCGCCGCGGTCAATTTTGCCGGCGTCTCGAAGCAGGCGACCAGCTCGGCCGCGAGGCGATCCGGCGTGAACGCGGTCTGCTTCAGGGCCAGCGCCGCGCCGATCGCGTCGAGGGTCGCGGCGTTGGCGGCCTGGTCCTGATCGAGGGAGCCGGGCAGCGGCACCAGGATCGACGGCCGGCCGATCGCGGACAGCTCCGAGACCGTCGAGGCGCCCGAGCGCGAGACCACGAGGTGGCTCGCGGCCATGCGGGCCGGCAGGTCCTTGAAGAACGGCGCGGCCTCGAGGCCGGCGAGCCCCATGGCGAGGTAGCGGTTCTGCACCGCGGTCAGGTCCTCGGGCCGGACCTGTTGAATGAGGTGCAGGCGGGCGCGCAAGTCGGCGGGCAGGCGCTCGATCGCCTCGGGCACGACCTCGCCCATGACCAGCGCGCCCTGGCTGCCGCCGAACACGAGGAGCCGCAGGGCGTCGCCGTCGCCGAACGCGGGATACGGGATCTTGGCCGCCTCGATCACGGCCGGGCGGAGTGGGTTGCCGGTGTGGATGCGCGGCGCGCGCGCCTTGTCGGGTACGCCGCGGACATCCTTGAAGCCGGTGGCGATGGTGCGGGCGCCTCGAGCCAGGAAAGCGTTGGCCCGGCCCATCACGGCGTTCTGCTCGTGCAGCACCGTCGGCACCCGCAGGATCTGGCCGGCGAGCACAGGCGGCACGGTCGGGTAGCCGCCGAAGCCGACGATCGCGGCCGGGTTGATCCGCCGGATCTCCCTGGCGGCGACGCCGAAGCCGCGGCCCAGCGTCAGCACGGCGCCGGCCCGCTTCAGGGGCGAGCGGCCCGAGGGCGTCGCGGAGGCGATCGTGATCACCTCGGAAGCCGGGAACTCGCCCGAGATCGCGTCGACCCGGGCGTCGGTGGCGAGCGCCACCCGGATGCCGCGGGCGCGGAGAGCATGGGCGAGGCTCTCGGCCGGGAACAGGTGGCCGCCGGTGCCGCCCGCGCAGAGCAGGATCGTGGGGGTGAAGACCGTCACCGCATCACCCCGGCGACGGTGGCCGACGCGGTGCCGGGCGGCTTCTGGCTGAGCAGGACGGTGCGCGGACGTTTGCGGGTCAAGGCGACCAGGAAGCCGGTGCCGAGCGCCAGCGAGATCATCGACGAGCCGCCGAAGGAGACGAACGGCAGGGTCATGCCCTTGGCCGGCATCAGCTGGGTGTTCACCGCCATGTTGATGCAGGCCTGGAGTCCGAACAGGGTGGTCAGTCCGGTGATCGCCAGCCGCGAGAAGGTGTCGTCGGTGCGCCGGGCGAGCTTGAGGCCGCGCAGCACGATGAAGGCGAACAGGCCGACGAGGCACAGGCAGACGATCACGCCGAATTCCTCACCGGTGACAGAGAAGATGAAGTCGGTATGTGCGTCCGGAAGGTGGCGCTTGGCCACCCCCTCCCCCGGGCCGGTGCCGAACCAGCCGCCCGAGCGGAATGATTCCCGCGACCAGAAGTCTTGGAAGCCGCCGCCCGAATCGCGGTCGAGGAACTTGTTGAAGCGCTCGCGGACGTGATGGAAGAACAGGTAGGCCGCGAACACGCCGCCGAGGCCCAGAACGCCGAGCAGCGCCACCCAGATCAGGTGCAGGCCGGCGACGAAGAACAGGGCGCACCACACCATGGTGATCAGCATGGTCTGGCCGAAATCCGGCTGCAGCAGCAGCGGCACGATGGTGACCGGCAGGAGCAGCATCGCCAGGAAGCCGCCCGGCATATCGCGGCGCTGGGCGCCCTCCGAGAACGCCCAGGCCGCCACGACCACGAAGGCCGGCTTGACGAATTCCGACGGCTGCAAGCCGATCGGTCCGAACTGGATCCAGCGATGCGCGCCCTTGATCTCCGGGCCGAACTTGCCGGCGAGCAGGCAGAGCGCGACGCCGCAGATCCAGGTGACCAGCGCGAGCCGCCGGACCCCGCGCAGGGACAGGAACGACACCGCGCAGATCAGCAGGATGGTCGGCGCGAGGTAGAGCGCCTGCCGGTTGAGGAAGTAGAAGGTCGGCAGGCCGATGCGCTCGGCGACCGGTGGGCCGCCGCCCATCAGGAAGACCAGGCCGGCCACCATCAGCGCGAACAGCGCCGCGAGCAGCCCGCGGTCCACCGTCCACCACCAGTCGGTGAGGGGTGTGCGTTCCGCGCGTGAGATCATGCCGGGCAACGACTCCAGGCCGCGCGGAGGCCGGTCCGCGTCGGTCGGGCCGATCCTGTGGGGGAATGGTAAACGGAGCCTTATGGCCGGATGACCCTGGCGGCACCTGGGATTCCTCGGCGCGGAAGAACTACCGTATTCGTCCGAGGTATACTGTCGACGATGTCATCGAATGTTAATTCTCATTGTGCAACTTGGAGGTGTATCCCCACCAGGATCGGAGAGCGGTGCGATGCGTGCCCCGCTCTGCCAGGCCCGATCCGCACAGCAGAAGCCGGTCCGACATGTTCGCTGCTCTGAAGGTCCGTGAAGCGCAGGCCAAGCTGGCGGCCCTCGACCGCGTCCAGGGGCTGATCGAGTTCGATCTCGACGGCCGCATCCTGTCGGCGAACGGCAATTTCCTCGACGCGGTCGGCTACACCCTGCCCGAGGTGGTCGGGCAGCATCACAGCCTCTTCGTCGATCCGGAATACCGGGATTCAGCGGATTACCGGGCGTTCTGGGAGCGCCTGCGCGGCGGCGCGTTCGAGTCGGGCCAGTTCCGTCGGGTCGGTCGCGGCGGGCGGACGATCTGGATCCAGGCCTCCTACAACCCGATGCTCGACGCCCGGGGCCGGCCCTACAAGGTGGTGAAGTTCGCCACCGACATCACTCGGCAGCGCACCGAGGAGGCCGACCGCGCCGGCCAGATCGCCGCGATCCACAAGGTCCAGGCGGTGATCGCCTTCGACCTCGACGGCATGGTCCTCGAGGCTAACGACAACTTCCTCGCCGCGATGGGCTACGGCCGCGACGAGGTGGTCGGGCAGCATCACAGCCTGTTCGTCGAGGCGGGCTACCGGGACAGCGAAGCCTACCGGGCGTTCTGGGCGGCCTTGCGCAACGGCACCTATCAGGCTGCCCAGTTCCGCCGCCTCGGCAAGGACGGGCGGGAGATCTGGATCCAGGCCTCCTACAACCCGATCCTCGACGCCGGTGGCCGGCCCTACAAGGTGGTGAAGTTCGCCACCGACATCACCGATCAGGTCCGCCTGCTGGCCGACCTACGCAGGTTGATCGACAGCAATTTCGGCGCGATCGAGCACGCGGTCATGCATTCCACGGACGCCGCCCGCCTGGCCTCCTCGGCGGCGGACTCGACCTCCGGCAACGTCCAGACCGTGGCGGCGGCGGCCGAAGAGCTCGCCGCCTCCGTCGCCGAGATGTCCCAGAGCATCGTGCGCTCCCAGGGCGCCACCGACACCGCCTACGCCTGCGTGCGCGAGGCGGACGGCCACACCAAGCGGCTCGCCGACAGCGCGACGGCGATGTCCAGCATCGTCGGGCTGATCCAGAGCATCGCCGGCCAGATCAATCTGCTGGCGCTCAACGCCACCATCGAGGCCGCCCGGGCCGGCGAGGCGGGCCGCGGCTTCGCGGTGGTGGCCAGCGAGGTGAAGGCGCTCGCCGACCAAGCGGCCCGCGCCACCGGGCAGATCAACAGCGAGATCGCCAGCGTCCAGCAGGTCTCGCAGGAAGTGGTGGTCGCATTGGGCTCGATCGGGGCCTCGGTCTCGGTGATGCGCGAGACCGTGGTGTCCACCGCGGCGGCGATCGAGGAGCAGAGTGCGGTGACCCGGGACCTCGCCGAGAGCATGCAGAGCGCCGCCGGTGCGGTCACGGCGATTACCGGCAATATCGGGGCGATCGCGCAAGCCGTCGCCGACGTCTCCGAGGCGGTCGCCACCACCCGCGATGCCGCCAAGGTGCTGGCGCGCTGACCGGCCCGGACCGGGTTTCCAAAGGGCTCAGCCCTTTGGCTGGGTTCGGGGGCGGAGCCCCTGATGCATCGGGCGAGGCCCGACAGCAAGGCGCCGCCCTGCACCCGCAAAAGGTCTCGACCTTTTGAAACCCTGAAGACCGAAGCCCTCAGGGCAGCGCCTGCACCAGTTCCCGGAACCGGTCGCCGCGGATCTCGAAATTGCGGAACTGGTCGTAGGAGGCGCAGGCCGGCGAGAGCAGCACCACCGGCTCCGGGGCGCCCGAGGCGGCGGCGTTCTCGGCGGCCTTGGGGACCGCGACGTCGAGGGTCTCGCAGCGCGTGTAGGGCACGACGCCCTCCAGGGTGGCCGCGAAGGCGTCCGAGGCCGCGCCGATCAGGTAGGCGTGGGCGACCCGCTGGAAATACGGCACCAATGGGAAGATCCCGCCCTCCTTGGCCTTGCCGCCCAGGATCCAGTGGATGTCCCTGAAGGCGGTCAGCGCCTTCTCGGTGGAATCCGCGTTGGTCGCCTTGGAATCGTTGACGAACAGCACGGCGCCGCGTCGCCCGACCTGCTCCATCCGGTGCGGCAGCCCCGGGAACGAGGACAGGCCGGCCCGGATTTCTTCGCCGGTGAGGCCGAGGGCTCGGGCGACCGCCACCGCCACGGCGGCGTTCTGCCAGTTGTGGGCGCCGCGCAGCGAGCCGATGCCGTTGACGTCGGCGAGCGCTGTCCCGTCGGGGTCGCGGACGATGCCGTCGCGCACCGTCACGGCGTCGGCGCAGAGCGCGTCCCCGGTGGGTACGTGGACCCGCACGAGGTCACCGGCGCGCCGCTCGGCGATCGCCCGGCTCGGGCCGTCGTCGATCCCGACCACCGCCAGCCCGGCGCCGGCGATCAGGCGCTCCTTGATGGCGGCGTACTGCTCCATGGTGCCGTGGCGGTCGAGATGGTCCGGCGTGATGTTCATCAGCACGCCCACCGTCGGGTCGAGGCCCGGGGTCAGGTCGATCTGGAACGACGACATCTCGATCACGTGGACGCGGCCGGCATCCGGCGGCGCCAGCGACAGGATCGCGGTGCCGATGTTGCCGCCCATCTGCACGTCGCGCCCGGCCTGGGCGAGCACGTGGGCGATCAGCGCCGTGGTGGTCGACTTGCCGTTGGTGCCGGTGATCGCCACGAACGGCGCTTCGGGCGCCAGCGCCCGGCGCTCCCGGCAGAACAGCTCGATGTCGCCGACGATCTCGACTCCGGCCTCGCGGGCGAGCCGGACGGTCCAGTGCGGCTCCGGATGAGTGAGCGGCACGCCGGGGCTGAGCACCAGGGCCTTAAAGCCGGACCAGTCGGAGTCCCGCAGATCCTGCGTGCCGATGCCCGCATCCTGCGCACGCGCACGCGCAACGCTGTCGGCATTGTCGTCCCAGGCAACGACTTCAGCGCCGCCGGCCTTCAGCGCATTGGCCGTGGCCAGCCCCGATCCGCCGAGCCCGAACAGGGCGACCTTCTGGCCCGCGAAGACGGTGACGGGTGTCATGGGAAACTCAATTCAACGTGGGAACATCGCCGATCCCACCCAACCCCCTCATCCTGAGGTGCCTGCGCCAGCGGGCCTCGAAGGAGCCCTCCAGGGGTCACGCGGCCGGCTGGAGGGCTCCTTCGAGGCGCCCGCTTCGCGGCCGCACCTCAGGATGAGGGCCCGATTGGGATCGGCCGTAGTGATACATAGTCTAGCACAGTTTCTCAGCGCAGCTTCAGGGTCGCGAGGCCCGCGAGCGCCAGGATGACCGCGATGATCCAGAACCGGATCACGACCTGCGGCTCCTTCCAGCCCTTCTGCTCGAAATGGTGGTGTATCGGCGCCATCCGGAAGACGCGCTTGCCGGTGAGCTTGAACGACGCGACCTGGATGATCACCGACATCATCTCCAGGACGAACAGGCCGCCGACGATGGCCAAGACGATCTCATGCTTGGTCGCCACCGCGATGGTGCCGAGCAGGCCGCCCAGCGCCAGCGAGCCGGTGTCGCCCATGAAGATCTGGGCGGGCGGCGCGTTGAACCACAGGAAGCCGAGGCCGGCTCCGATCACCGCGCCGCAGACGACCGCGAGTTCGCCGCTGTCGCGGACGTAGTTCACCTGGAGGTAGCTCGCGGTGAACGAGTTGCCGACGAGATACGCGATGATCCCGAACGTGCCGCACGCGATCATCACCGGCACGATCGCCAGACCGTCGAGGCCGTCGGTCATGTTCACGGCGTTGCCGGCGCCGACGATCACGAAGGCTCCGAACAGGGCGTAGAACCAGCCGAGGTTCAGCAGCGCGTCCTTGAACACCGGAAAGGCGAGCTGGTTCTGCAGGGCGGCCGGTGAATAGACCGAGACGATCGTGCAGGCCGCGATGGCGATCATCGCTTCCAGGGACAGCCGGAACTTGCCGGAAAAGCCCTTGTGGGACTGCTTCGTCACCTTGAGGTAGTCGTCGTAGAAGCCGATCGCCCCGAAGCCCAGGGTCACGGTTAGGGTCACCCACACGTAGTGATTGCGCGGATTGGCCCAGAGCAGGATCGCCACGATGGCGCCCGCCAGGATCATCAGCCCGCCCATGGTCGGCGTACCGCGCTTGGTCAGCAGGTGGGTCTGGGGACCGTCCTCGCGGATCGGCTGGCCCTTGCCCTGGCGCAGGCGCAGCAGGGAGATGATCCACGGCCCGAACCAGAACACGAACAGGCCCGCCGTGAACAGCGCGCCGCCGGTGCGGAAGGTGATGTAGCGGAAGACGTTGAGCGGCGAGAACGTGCCGCTCAGTTCCGAGAGAAGGTACAGCATCCGGGCGCTCGGCCCCTTTGTTCAGGCGCGGGTTTCGGGGGGCGGCACCGATCGTCGCGAACGCTCGGGCGTGCCGATCATGGGGCGGATCAGGTCCGGATCACGGGGCGGCGGCCATTCCGCGCCGCGCCGGGTCGACCGCGTAGCGGGCTTTCAGCACATCGACAATCCGCCCCATGCGGCTGCCGTTCGATCCCTTGACCATCACGGCGTCGCCGGACCGCAGGTTGCGGGTCAGCGGCTCGATCAGGTCGGCGGCGGTGTCGGCGACGCCGCCGCGGCGGCTCACCGGCAACGCCTCGAACAGGTGGCGCATCAGCGGCCCGGAGGCGAAGACCAGGTCGATCCGAGCGGCCTCGATCGCCTCGACGAGGCCGCGATGCAGGTCGGGGGAGGCCGCGCCGAGTTCCAGCATGTCGCCCAGCACCGCGATGCGGCGGCCGCGCGGGCCGGTCTCGATG
>NZ_VRVD01000670.1:0-2507 GCF_008040015.1 Methylobacterium sp. WL18
GCGGTGCCGGGGCCGACCAGCAGCGCCGAACCCGCGAAGGTCTCGCGCAGGTCGTCGGGCAGGACCGCGCCGATCCGGGCGAGCGCGCTCCGGGTCGCGCCGCTCAGCCGGTCGTCGGCGCGGTCGGCCACCCAGCGCGACCCCAGGACCAGCGCCTCGATCTCCTCCGGGCTGAACATCAGCGGCGGCAGCAGGAAGCCCGGCTTCAGAATGTAGCCGACCCCCGGCTCCCCCTCGATGGCGGCCCCCATCGCCTGAAGGCTCGCGATATCCCGGTACAGGGTGCGCAGGCTGACGCCGGTCTCCCCGGCCAGCACCCGCCCGCTGACGGGCCGCCGGTGGCGGCGCAGGACGTGGAGCAGGTCGAACAGGCGTTCCGAGCGGGACATGCGGCCCTTCTAACGCCCGCGACGCTGCCGTCGGATGACGACATCGCGGGTTCCGGCCCGTTACGGAGCGAGCGCCTTGACCATGTGCACCGTGATGTCGTCGTCCAGGGTCCGGCCCGGGCCGTCATACGGCTCCTCGCGCTCCACCCGGTAGCCGAGGGATCCGTAGAGGCGCAGGTTCGCCGTGTATTTCTTGTTGGTGTAGAGCTGCAGCCGCGTCAGGCCCGCCCCGGCGGCGATGGTGTCCGCGCGTTTGAGCAGCGTCGTCCCGAAGCCCCGGCCCTGGAAGGCCGGGTGGACCGCGACGTTGACGACCAGCAGGTGGCCGTTCCCTTCGTCGTCCCTTCGCGTGGTCTCGATCAGGGCGGCCAGTTCTTCGTCGATCTGCAGCAGGTCGAAGCGGTGATCCTGCACAGACTTCGCGTAATCGGCACGCATCGGCGTCGGCAGGCGGCCGATCAGCGGGATCCATGCGGCGTAGGCCGCGTCCACCAGAGCCCGGATCGCCGCCGCGTCCGCCGCCTCCGCCGGCCTGATCCGCATCGTCTCCGCCATTCCGAAAGACCGCCTGTGGTTGACCGGGGCCGGCCCATCCCCTAAAGACCCGGCCGTCGATGGGGCTCCGCACGGGGCCCCGTCGCGTTTTCACGCGCACCCGTGGGCGGGATCATCCCGCCCTGTCGTCCCGGCCTTGAGGGTCCGGGAAAAGGAGGGCGCGTTCCTCAATCTCGGTCTCGAGAGGACGCGAAACAATGTCGAAGCGGATTCAGGCGAAGCACAAGCTCGACCGCCGCATGGGCCAGAACATCTGGGGCCGCCCGAAGAGCCCCGTCAACCGCCGCGAGTACGGCCCGGGCCAGCACGGCCAGCGCCGCAAGGGCAAGATGAGCGACTTCGGCACGCAGCTGCGCGCCAAGCAGAAGCTCAAGGGCTATTACGGCAACATCACCGAGAAGCAGTTCCGCCGCTACTACGCCGAGGCGATCCGCCTGCGCGGCGATTCCGGCGAGAACCTGGTCGGCCTGCTCGAGCGGCGCCTCGACGCCGTGGTGTACCGCGCGAAGTTCGTGGCGACCCCGTTCGCGGCCCGCCAGTTCGTCAACCACGGCCACGTCAAGGTCAACGGGATCCGGGTGAACATCCCGAGCTACCAGGTGAAGGCCGGCGACCTCATCGAGGTCAAGGAATCCTCCCGCCAGCTCGAGATCGTCATCGTGGCGACCCAGCTCCCCGAGCGCGACGTGCCGGACTACATCGAGGCCGATCACGCCAAGATGACCGCCCGCGTCACCCGCATCCCCAGCCTGTCCGAGGTGCCCTACCCGGTGCAGATGGAGCCGAACCTCGTCATCGAGTTCTACTCCCGCTGAGTCTCCCGGGATCGCACCCCGTGGCCGAGCCGGCGGCGGGGTGTGGTTCGGGAGCCGGACTTGCGCAAGAAGGGGCTGCCCGCAGGGGCGGCCCCTTTTCGTATCCGGCTCAGCAGCCGTTGCAGATCGTGCCCATCGTGTGGCGCATCTTGCTGTCCCACGCCTTCGAGCGGGCTTCCGCGGCCTTCTGCGCCTTGACCATGGCGACCTCGTTCACCGGCCGGGCCGTACCCGTGGCGGCGGGGCTCGGCGGCTTGGTCTGCCCGGTGGCGGTGATCCTGCGGCCGACCCGGGACCCGTCCGGGGCCGGCGGGCTCTGGGCCAGGGCCGGCGCCGCCCCGAGCAGCACGCCCAGGATCACCGCGTGACGGATCGTTGGCATGGACCTGATCTCCCCGACGGCGGGGTGTCTGCGTGCCCCGCCTCAACTGCCGATGACATTAGGGCCGCACCGGAGCACGTTGCAATTGGATGCGGCGCTAAGCCTTTGTCGTGATGCGCGTGCGCACCCCGAGCCGGTATCCGCACCGGCGGGCAGCCCCCTAGCCGGCCGCGGCGGCGAAATCATGGTGCCCGGGCCGGAGGCGGCCCGGCGAGCCGCCCTGCGTGCATTCCGGAGAAGATCCCCTTGTCCTCGCCCTTGCCCCCGCCCCTGAACCGCCGCGAGGCCGTGGCCGAGGCGCTGGCCCACATCGCCCCGCGCCTGCCCGCCTTCGAGTCCGACGCCGTGCTGGACCGGGCGCTGGCG
>NZ_VRVD01000671.1:0-2490 GCF_008040015.1 Methylobacterium sp. WL18
CGCCCACCCCGGCGGGCCTCGAACTGGCCGAGCGGGCGCGCGGCCTGCTGGCGGGTTACGAGGCTGCCGTCTCGGGGGCGGCCGGCGATGCGGTGCGGGGTCTCGTGCGGGTCACGGCGCCGGTCCTGTTCGGGCGCAAGCACGTGGCGCCGGTCGTGTCGGGCTTCCTGGACGCCTACCCGGAGGCGCAGGTCGAGCTGGTCCTCGCCGACCGCAACCTCGACCTCGTGGAGGACGGGATCGACGTCGCGCTCCGGATCGGGCCGCTCGTGGAATCGCGCCTCGTCGCGCGCCGGCTCGGGCAGGTGAGCCAGGTCGTCGTCGCCAGCCCGGCCTATCTCGCCGCCCGGGGCACGCCCCGGACGCCTGCCGACCTGAGCGCGCACGACACCATCGTGGGCCCGATCCATGCGGGCGTTCGCGAATGGCGCTTCGGTGCCAACCGGGTGCGCCTCGCCCCGCGGCTCATCGTCAACGAGGTCGAGGCGGCGCTGATCGCGGCCCGGGCCGGACGCGGCATCGCGCGGGTGCTGTCCTACCAGGCCGCCGAAGAGATCGCGGACGGCCGGCTCGTGCGCCTGCTCGCGGCTTACGAGCCGGCACCGGTGCCGGTGCACCTCGTGACCCCGAGCCAGGGCCTCCGGCCCGCCCGGGTGAACGCCTTCCTCGACTACGCCGCGGAATCCTTGAGGACATTGCCGGTCCTCCAATTCATGAAAACCGGAACATGATCGGTCTTCCGTCACCGGATTGGGTCGTGGACTGGTTTTCCTGCCGCTGCTGGCCGTAGCCACGGCCGGACTCTTGCTGAGGGATGTGCGGAAGCCCGATCCGCGTGCAGTCGGGCTCCCGCCGCCGGGTCGGTCCGGCCGGCGTTCCGTTGCGCGACCAGGGAACCGGCCAGCCCATGCGTCTGCTCACTCCGCTCCTCGCCGTGCTGCTCGCGGTCCTCCCCCCGGCGGCCCGGGCCGAACCGCTGACCGGCACCCTCAAGAAGATCAAGGACAACAACCGGATCGTGCTCGGCGTGCGCGATAGCTCGCCGCCGTTCAGCTACCTGGACCAGAACCAGAAGGTGGTCGGCTTCGCGGTCGATATCTGCCTCAAGATCGCCGACGCCGTGAAGCGCGAATTGAAGATGCCGGGGCTCGAGGTCGCGATGGAGTTCGTGAACTCCTCGTCCCGCATCCCGCTGATGACCAACAACACCACCGATCTCGAATGCGGCACCACCACCAACAATTCCGAACGCAAGAAGCAGGTCGCCTTCACCAACACCCACTTCCTCACGGCGACCCGGTTCGTCTCGCGGAAGGACCAGAAGATCGCCAGCCTGGAGGATCTGCGCGGTAAGGTGGTCTCGTCGGTGGCCGGCTCGACCAACATCCTGATGCTGATCAAGGCCAACAACGAGCGCAAGCTCGGCATCACGGTGATCGCCGCCAAGGATGTGCCGGAGGCCTTCCTGATGGTCGAGACCGGCCGGGCGGCGGCCTTCGTGATGGACGACGTGCAGCTCAGCGTGGTGGCGGCCCAGTCGAAGGATCCGTCCGCCTACGCGATCAGCCAGGAGACCCTGTCCGATCCGGAACCCTACGGTATCATGCTGCGCCGGGACGATCCGGCCTTCAAGGCGCTGATCGATAAGGCCACCGCGGACCTCTACCGCAGCCCCGAGATCATGACGATCTACGAGACGTGGTTCCTCAAGCCGGTGCCGCCGCGGGGCCTGAACTACAACGTGCCGCTGTCGTCGGCTCTGCGCTGGGCGTTCGAGCATCCGAGCGACAATTCGGATCCGGCCTTCTACGCGCACTGATCCGGGTGGGTTTCGCTGCGGCCGCGGAGATGCGATGCCGCGGTCAGGTCCGCCCGCCCCGCGAAGCCCTCATGCTCGACCGCCAAGAGCCGGCCCTCACGCCGTCCGCGACCCGCGCGCCGGAGCCGGGTGCCGGCTCGATCCCGCGCCTGATCGTCGTCCTGGCCTGCGCGGGGTTCGGCAGCACCTTCGCGCTGCGCTCGGTCGAGCCCCTGGTCGGCGTGCTGGCCCGGGATCTCGGCAGCGACACCCACACGGTGGCGCTGCTCTCCACCGCCTTCGCGCTGCCCTACGCCTTCATCCAGCCAGTTCTGGGCCCGGTGGGCGACGCGCTGGGCAAGGAGCGGGTGATGAGCGTCTGCCTGGCGGTGCTGGCCGGCGCCCTGGTCCTGTGCAGCCTCGCCCCCGATATCGGCAGCCTGTTCGGCCTGCGGATGCTGGCGGGGGCGGCGGCGGGCGGCTGCATCCCGCTGTCGCTCGCGCTGCTCGGCGACCGGGTGCCGATGGACCGTCGGCAGGTGGCGATCGGGCGCTTCCTGGTGGCGGTGATCCTCGGGCAGCTCACCGGCTCGACCTTCGCGGGGCTGATCGAGGCGGTGATCGGCTGGCGCGGCGTGTTCGCCATCACGGCTCTGGTCGCCGCCGTCGCGTGCGCCGCGACCGTGTTCGGC
>NZ_VRVD01000672.1:0-2486 GCF_008040015.1 Methylobacterium sp. WL18
CCGCCGCGCCGACCCGCCGCCCCCGCTGAGATCCGCACGACGGGCCCCGGCATCCGCCGACCGGGGCCCGCGCTTCCACGATGACGGGCGGATACGCGAGAGGACACGCCAATGAGCAAGGGTTACCCCTCGATGACCGCGCTGCTGGGCCTGCTGGCCGTGGCCGGCTACCAGAACCGCGACAAGCTCGCCGAACTGCTGAAGGGCCACGATCACGGCACCAGCCCGGCGCAGGTGCCGTCCGTGCCGAAAACGGCCCCGACGGGAACCGGGACCTCCGGGACCGGCGGGCTCGAGAATTTCTCCGGCCTCGCGGGCCTGCTGGGCGGCGCCGGGACCGCCGGCGTCGGCGGCCTGATCGCCAGCGGCCTCAGCGAACTCGTCGACCACTTCACCAAGAGCGGTCACGGCGAGACCGCCACCTCGTGGATCAACCACGGCACCAACCGCGACCTCCCCGAGGCCGACCTCGAGCGCGCCATCGGGCCCGAGACCCTGGACCACCTCACCCGTCAGACCGGCCTGAGCCGGGCGGCTCTCCTGGCGCGCCTGTCCCGCGAGCTGCCCTCGGCGATCGACCGCTACTCGCCCGACGGCCGCCTGCCGACCTGAGGCCGGAACACCACGCGCCCGCATCGACCCCGGCTGCCGCGCCGGAGGCGATGCGGGCGCCGCCGTTGACAGGCGTGCGCGCAATGGTCACCTCCAGACCCTGACGGCCAGGCGTGATTCTGGCCTGAGAGGCGGATCATGGCGAGCGAAGCAGCGACGCGGCCCATCGTGTTCATCGATGGCGAGGCCGGCACGACCGGTCTCGGCATCCGCGAGCGCCTGGAGCGCGACGGCCGCGTGACCCTGCGCAGCATCGCGCCCGAGCACCGGAAGGATCCGGAGGCGAAGCGCGCGCTGCTCGCCGAGGTCGATCTCGCGGTCCTGTGCCTGCCGGACGACGCCGCCCGCGAGACGGTGGCGCTCGCCGACGGCCTGCCCGGGGGCGGCCCGCGCATCCTCGACGCCAGCACCGCCCACCGGGTCGCCCCCGGCTGGACCTACGGCTTCCCGGAGATGACCCGGGAGCAGGGCGCCGCGGTCGCCCGCGCCCGGCGCGTGGCCAATCCCGGCTGCTACCCCACCGGCGGGATCGCGCTCCTGCGTCCCCTGGTCGAGGGCGGCCTGATCCCGGCGGATGTCCCGCTCAGCGTCAACGCGGTCAGCGGCTACAGCGGCGGCGGCAAGGGCATGATCGAGGAGTACGAGCGGGGCGGCGCGGCGCCGTTCCTGCTGTACGGCCTCGGCTTCGCCCACAAGCACGTGCCGGAGCTGCAGCGCTACAGCGGACTCACCCGGCGGCCGATCTTCGTGCCGTCGGTGGGCAATTTCCGCCAGGGCATGCTGGTGAGCGTGCCGCTCCACCTCGACGCGCTGCCGGGCAAGCCCACGGCCGGCGACCTCGAGGCGGCCCTGCGCGACTGGTACGCCGGCCAGCCGCTGGTTCAGGTGCTGACCGGCGCCGAGACCGGCCAGCATCGCGAGAAGATCACGCCCGAGGATCTCAACGACACCGACCGGCTCGAGCTGCGGGTGTTCGGCTCGTCCGAGCACGGCCAGGCCGTGCTGGTGGCGCGCCTCGACAACCTCGGCAAGGGCGCCTCCGGGGCGGCGGTGCAGAATCTCGGGCTGATGCTCGGGCTCGACACCTGATTTTTCGCCGACCTCGGGAATACCCGGGGCGGCCCGGCGGTTCTCATTCCGAGGCGCGGAGCTGCGGGGTGGGCGGCCGATGGCGGCGCAGGACACGGACCCGGCGGGCGGCGGCGCATGACGACGCTCGCCCGCGCGCGCTTCAGCCAGCTCGTCCTGCCCCGGCTCGATGAGGGCTACCGGCTCGCGCATTGGCTCACCGGCAACGCCACCGACGCCGAGGACGTGATGCAGGAGGCCTGCCTGCGCGCCTACCGGGCGATCGAGACCTTCGCGGAAGGCAACGCCCGGGCGTGGTTCCTGACCATCGTCCGCAACACCGGCTATTCGTGGCTGCAGCGGCACCGGCCCCGGGCGGTGATCTTCGCCGAGGACCTCGCCCCCGAGGCCCGCGCCGCCCTGGATGTCGGGACCGTACATGCCGAGGCGCCGGAGACGCCCGAGGCGGCTCTCATCGCCCATGACGAGGCCGGCCGGCTCGGCCGGGCGATCGAGGCGCTGCCGGTCCCGTTCCGCGAGACGCTGGTGCTGCGGGAGTACCACGGCCTGAGCTACCGGGAGATCGCCGAGGTGACGGGCGCGCCGATCGGGACCGTGATGTCGCGGCTCGGGCGGGCGCGCCAGCACCTGCTCGAACGGCTCGCGGGGGAGGGGCGATGACCGGCGGCGACGAGACCCTCGTGCTGCTCTGCGCCTACGCCGACGGCGAGCTGTCGCCGGGCGAGGTGCTGGCCATGGAACGGCGCCTCGCGGCCGAGCCCGAGCTCCGGGCCAGGGCCGAGCGC
>NZ_VRVD01000673.1:0-2481 GCF_008040015.1 Methylobacterium sp. WL18
GCCGTCCCGGAGGCCGAGGCGCCCGAGCCCGCGGCCCTGGCCGACGGCCACGGCACCTGCGTCCTGCTGGTCGAGGACAACCTCGAGGTCGGCGCCTTCGCCGCGCAGGCCCTGCAGGAACTGGGCTACAGCACGGTCTGGGCGACGGACGCAGAGAAGGCGCTGCGCGAGTTCGAGCGTGTCCCGTTCCGCTTCGAGGTCGTGTTCTCGGACGTGGTGATGCCCGGCATGAACGGGGTCGAGCTGGCCCACGAGATCCGCCGCCGGCAATCCGACCTCCCGGTCGTCCTGGCATCGGGCTACAGCGACGTGCTTGCAGCTCACGGCACCCACGGCTTCGAGCTGCTGCGCAAGCCCTACTCGGTCACCGACCTGTCGCGCATCCTGCGCCGCGCCGTCGAACGGGCACGGTCGCCGGCCAGGCGGTGACGAACGGGATCTCCCGAAGGCTGCGCGCGCAGGGCCGAGCTCAATCCCCGCGCCGGAGATCCGCACGGCGCGGTGTAGGCGGCTGGATCCAGGGGCTGAAGCCGGCCCGCGACCAGATCGCCACGGCTGAGATTGATCGGAAAGGCCACGGGTTCAGCCCACCGGCATCTGATCGAAGACAGTGCTGGACGGCACACCGCATTGTAGCGCCGCCAGTACGCAGACGTACCGAAGCCCGGTTCCAACCCCAGGCGAACCGACACGTTACGCTGACGCGCTAGGTCATTGAGGAGATTGGCGCACCCGACACGATTCGAACGTGTGACCTTTGCCTTCGGAGGGCAACGCTCTATCCAGCTGAGCTACGGGTGCTAGCCGCGCCGATTTCCTAACCCAACCGCGTGGCCAGCGCAACGGCCTGGGTGGAGCCGCCTCTGCCTGCGTCCGTGCCCGGAATGGGACCGGGCCTCGAACCGGTTCCTGCGGCGGCGGCGCGATGGCTGCCGGGTGTTGCCCTGGCGGCCTTGTCTCCGCGTGCGGTTTCCCGGCCCTTGGAGGTATCCAGGGGATCACGGGGCGGGGCGGGTGTCGCAACAGGTCGGCGGGGAAGACCGGGCGGCGAACAATTTCGGCACGCTGCGCGTGCTGTTCGCGATCCTCGTCGTGCTCTCGCACGCGCCGGAGCTGGCGGACGGCAATCGGTCGCGCGAATGGCTCACGCAGGTGTTCGGCACGCTGTCGCTGGGCGAGGTCGCGGTGGACGGCTTCTTCCTGGTGAGCGGCTACCTGATCACCGCGAGCTACCGCGCCAAGCGCTCGTTCTCCGACTACCTGAAACGGCGGGCGCTGCGGATCTATCCGGGCTTCGTGATGGCGTCCCTCGTCTGCATCGCCGTCGTCGCGCCCCTCAGCGGCGGTGACGTGACCGCGATCTCGCCGGCCGAGACCGTGCTGCGCCTGTCGCTGCTGCTGATGCCGGTGGTCCCGGGTGCGTTCGAGGCGCTGCCCTATCCGATCCTCAACGGATCGCTCTGGACGATTCCGTGCGAGTTCGGCTGCTACCTGCTGCTCGGTCTGGTCGGCAGCGCGCGCGCCCTGCGGCGGCGGCGGCGCTACCTCGTCCTGCTCGCCGGCCTCGGGGGAGTCCTGGCCCTGCGCTGGCTCGTCCTGCCGATCGGCCAGGCCGGGAATGGGCTCGGCATTCTGTCGGAGATGATCCGCCTGAGCTTCGTGTTCTGCTGCGGCGGCGCCTTCCAGCTGTTCGGCGACAAGATCGCCTATACCGGCCGGGGCGCGGCCGCTGCCGCCTCGCTGCTCCTGCCGCTGATGTTCAGCCCGCCGCTCGCCGAGCCGGCCTTCGCGCTTCTCGGCGGCTACCTGATCTTCTGGTTCGCCCTGGCGGTGCGCCCCAACGCCCTGAGCCGCGCCACCGCGCGCGTCGACGCCTCGTACGGGCTCTATCTCTATGCCTGGCCCGTGCAGAATCTGCTGGTCGCCCATCGGCCGGACCTGTCGCCCGGAACGGCCGCGATCCTGGCCCTCGCGGCGGCGATCCCGCTGGGCTTCCTGAGCTGGTACCTGGTCGAGAAGCCGATGCTCCGGCACCGGGCCAACACGCACCGGCCCGGGATCCTGGGTGCCGGCGACGCCCTGACGACCGCCCCCGCGCTCGGCCGGTGACCGCGCGGTAACCGCCGGGATCTTCGTGGGTTCTCGTCGGGAGAGCACCGGCCCTCGGGGGGTCTCGGCTGGGGGTCGGTTGGCGGCCGGAGCTGGCGATGACGCAGACGATCGATCGCGGGACGTTGGACCGGCTGATCGCCCTCGGCCGGGCGCGGGGGGCACTCACGGCGGACGACCTGCAGGCCGCCCTGCCGATCGACCGCATGGATGTCGACGCCCTGGTGCTGGTGATGCTGGAACTTGAGGCCGCGGGGGTGAGCGTCGAGCCGGAGGCGTTCGGACCGCCCGTGGATCGGGCGATCCCGGGATCGGCGATCCTCCCGGGGCAGCAGCCCGGGACGCCGCCGCCGGCCCTGCCGGCCGGCGGGA
>NZ_VRVD01000674.1:0-2478 GCF_008040015.1 Methylobacterium sp. WL18
CGTAAGCGGTGTCTGGGGCCGCTCTTTCGGTTGGCATGACGAGTTTGGATGCTGATGGCCATTGCCGGGGGGGCGTGGGGATCGGCTTGTGTCTGGACTTGAGCGTAGGTTTGAGCCGAGGCGGCTGGAGGTCATCAACGGCGCGGGTGGTCGGCGGGTCTGGTCGGCCGACGCCAAGGCCGCGGTCCTGGATGAGACGCTCCTGCCCGGCGCGGTCGTGTCAGTGGTGGCCCGTCGCCATGGGCTCACACCGCAACAGGTGTTCGGCTGGCGGCGGGAGGCGCGGCGCGCGCTTGAGGTCGAGCGGCTCTCCACAGCGATGGGATTCATCCCCGCGGTTATCGCGGAACCGACGCCCGCGCCGCTCGCTGCTCCTGCGAAGCGGTCTCGACGTGCGCGACGTTACAAGCCGGCCGCCGGGATCGAGCTGGAGATCTCCGGCGTCGCGGTGCGCGTCGGGCCGGATGCGGGCGAGGCTCAGATCGCGGCGGTGATCCGAGCGCTGAAGGCCACGGCATGATTGGGCCGTCCGGCATGGTGCGCGTGATGATGGCCACGCGGCCGGTGGACTTCCGCAAGGGCATGGACGGGTTGGCCGCCCTGGTGCGGGATGCGATGGGCGCGGATCCGTTCTCCGGCACGGTCTACGTGTTCCGCTCGAAGCGCGCCGACAGGGCCAAACTTCTGTTCTGGGACGGGAGCGGGGTGGTCTTGGCGACCAAGCGCCTGGAGACCGGTCAGTTCTGCTGGCCGAAGATCGAGGATGGCGTCGTACGCCTCACGGCGGCGCAACTCGCGGCCCTGCTCGAAGGGCTCGACTGGAAGCGTGTTCACTTGGCTCGCACGGTCATCGCTCCGGCGGTCGCAGGGTAAGCAAAAAGGCGGCTCGGGCTGCTCCCGGACTGTGGTAAGGCGCTGGCAGATATGATTTAATCTGCTTCGTGGCCAAGCCTTCTTCACCCCTATCCGACGATCTTGAGACGCTCAAGGCGCAGCTCGTCGAGGCGCAGGCCGAGAACGAGCGGCTGCGCCAGATCATCCTAGCGATGCAGCGCCACCGCTTCGGACGCCGGGCCGAGACCCTGCCCGAAGACCAGCTCCTACTCGGGCTGGAGGAGGCCGAGCAGGTCGAGGCCGCGGGTTTTGCTGCCGAGGAGGCCGAGCCGGCCAAGAAGGCTGCCCGGGTCGTCAAGCGCCGCACCAACCGCGGGGCACTGCCGGCCCACCTGCCGCGGGTCGAGACCTTCGTCGACATCGACAGCACCGCCTGCCCGTGCTGCTCGGGCGCCCTGCACAAGATCGGCGAGGACGTGTCCGAGCGCCTCGACGTGGTACCGGCGCAGTTCCGGGTGTTGGTGATCCGACGCCCGCGTTACGCCTGTCGGGCCTGCGAGGACGCCTTTGCGCAGGCCCCGGCACCGCCCCGGCTGATCGAGGGCGGCCTGCCGACCGACGCCCTGGTCGCGCAGGTGCTCGTCTCCAAATACGCCGACCACCTGCCGCTCTACCGCCAGGCGCAGATCTTTGCCCGTCAGGGCGTCGTTCTCGACCGTTCGACACTCGCCGACTGGGTCGGACGCGCCGCCTTCCTGCTCCGGCCGGTGCACGAGCGGTTGCTGGAGACGCTGAAGCGCTCGGGCAAGCTGTTCGCCGACGAGACCACGGCACCGGTGCTCGATCCCGGACGCGGGCGCACCAAGACCGGCCAGCTCTGGGCCTACGCCCGTGACGACCGACCCTGGGGCGGATCCGATCCACCCGGTGTCGCCTACGTCTACGCCCCCGACCGCACCGCCGGCCGGCCGATTGCGCATCTGGCCGGGTTTGAAGGCGTGCTGCAGGTCGATGGCTATGCGGCCTACGAGGTGCTGGCCAAAGGCGGCGCGGTGCGGCTGGCCTATTGCTGGAGCCATGTCCGTCGCGCCTTCTACGAACTCGCCGCCGCCTCGCCGATCGCCACCGAGGTGCTGGCGCGCATCGCTGCGCTCTACCGGGTCGAGGCCGAGATTCGTGGTTGCCCGGCCGACGAGCGGCGCGCCGTGCGTCAGGAGCGAAGCCGGCCGGTGATCGAGGCGCTGGAGCCGTGGCTGCGCGAGAAGCTCGGCCTGGTCAGCCGCAAGAGCAGACTCGCCGATGCGATCCGCTACGCTCTGTCGCGCTGGGCCGGCTTGAGCCTGTTCCTCGACGACGGCCGGGTCGAGATCGACTCCAATATCGTCGAACGCGCGATCCGACCCCTGGCCTTGAACCGCAAGAATGCCCTATTCGCCGGCTCGGACGGCGGCGGCCAGCATTGGGCGGTGATCGCCTCGTTGATCGAGACCTGCAAGCTCGTCGGCGTCGAGCCACACGCCTACCTCGCCGACGTCATCACCCGCATCGTCGAGGGCCACCCGCAGCGCCATCTCGACGATCTGCTGCCATGGGCCTACCCGGCCATGCCAGCCCTCAGAGCCGTGGCCTGAAAACAGCGCTTAC
>NZ_VRVD01000675.1:0-2445 GCF_008040015.1 Methylobacterium sp. WL18
GCCCGGGTCGCCGTGGTCGCGGCCGGCACCTCGGACGTCCCGGTCGCCCGGGAGGTCCTGCGGACGCTCGGCTATGCCGGCCGGGCCGCGACGCTGTTCGCCGATGTCGGCGTCGCCGGCCTGTGGCGGCTGACCACGCGGCTGGAGGAGATCCGGGCGCATCCGGTGGTGATCGTCGCGGCCGGCATGGATGCGGCGCTGCCGAGCGTGGTCGGCGGCCTAGTCGCCGGGGCGGTGATCGCGGTCCCGACCTCCGTGGGCTACGGCGTCGCCGCAGGGGGGCGCACGGCTCTGGACGCGGTGCTGGCGAGCTGCGCCCCCGGGATCGTGGTGGTCAATATCGACAACGGCTACGGGGCCGCCTGCGCGGCCCTGCGCCTGCTCAACGCGGCGAGCCGCCTCGCCCAGGAGGCCGAACGATGATGTCCCGCCACCCGTTACCGTCCGAACCAGACACCCTCCCGAACGGAGATATCCGATGGAACGCCGCAGCTTCCTTCAAGGCGCCGTGCTCGGCGCGGGGCTTACGGGCACCAGTCTCGCGGGCGCCGGCAGCGCAGGTGCGGCCGTGAACGTCCCGCCGCTTCCGAACACCCGGCCGCAGGACCCGGCCGACCTGCCGCTGATCACCGATCCGGGCGAACGCCGGGGCGAGATGCTCTATCGCACCTTCGGTCGGACGTCGGAAAAGATCTCGGCGATCGGGATGGGCGGGTTCCACCTCGGCAAGAGCGCGGTGACCGACGACGAGGCGACCCGGCTGATCCATGCCGGCGTCGATCGCGGCATCACCTTCATGGACAATTGCTGGGACTACAACGACGGCCGTTCCGAACTGCGCATGGGCGCGGCCCTGGCTCAGGGCGGCTATCGCGACAAGGTCTTCCTGATGTCCAAGATGGACGGGCGGACCAAGGAGGAGGCGCTCAAGCAGATCGACCAGTCGCTCCTGCGCCTGCGCACCGACCGGATCGACCTCGTCCAGCACCACGAGATCCTGCGCTACGACGACCCGGACCGCGTCTTCGCGGAGGGCGGGGCCATGGAGGGGTTCCTCGAGGCCAAGAAGCAGGGGAAGCTGCGCTATATCGGCTTCACCGGCCACAAGGACCCGCGCATCCACCTGCAGATGCTGGCGGTGGCGCAGGAGCGCGGCTTCCAGTTCGATTCCTGCCAGATGCCGCTCAACGTGATGGACGCGCATTTCCGCTCGTTCGGCCATCTGGTGCTGCCGCACCTCGTGGCCGAGGGCATCGCGCCGCTCGCCATGAAAACGTTCGGCGACGGGGTGATTCTGAAGGCCGACGCGCCGATCAAGCCGCTGGAATATCTGCACTTCTCGCTGAACCTGCCGGTCTCGGTGGTGATCACCGGCATCCAGAACCAGCGCGACCTCGACCAGGCCTTCGAGGCGGTGAAGACCTTTAAGCCGATGGACAAGGCGACGGTGGCCGAGTTGCTGTCGCGCTCCAAGCCCTACGCGCTGGAGGGCAAGTACGAGCTGTTCAAGACGAGCGCGACCTTCGACGGCACCGCCAAGAACGCGGCCTGGCTCGGCGAGGACGTGCAGAGCGTGAAGAAGCTCGCGCCGACGATGGAGTAGGGGCGCCGCTTGGGTGGGGGGAGTTCTGTCCTCCCCTTTGTGACTCCAGCCTACTCAGGTTTCGACTGTAGCCGCAGTCTTGCAGAAGGTGCGGGTCCCCTCTCCCGTGCGGGAGAGGGACAGGGTGAGGGACCAGGTTTTTCCGGATAGGGCGCATCCCTCACCCCAACCCTCTCCCGCACGGGAGAGGGGGCGCGTCGCGGTCTGCAACAACGCCGGCGCCTAGCTCGCAGAGCGGGCGGGAGGGGCGTCCGACCCTATGCCACATCCTCCAACCGGATCGGCAGCTTGCGGATCCGGCGGCCGGTGGCGTGGTGGACGGCGTTGGCGATGGCCGCGTTGACGCCGATGATGCCGAGCTCGCCGAGGCCCTTGAGGCCGAGGGCGTCGACCTGATCGTCCGGGTCCGGCACCAGCAGCGCCTCGACCTCCGGCGCGTCGGCCGAGGTCGGGACGAGATACTCGGCGAGATCCGGATTGCGGTAGGCGGCCCCGTCCAGCACGGTCTCTTCGAGCAGTGCCGAGCCGAGACCCCAGATCATCCCGCCGGTGAGCTGGCTCTTGGCGGTCAACGGGTTGAGGATCCGCCCCGCCGCGAAGGCGCCGGTGAGCCGGGCCACCCGGATCTCCCCGGTCTCGGCATGGACATGAACCTCCGCGAACTGCGCGCCGAAGCCCCAGGACACGGCATGGCCGCCCCCGCCGAAGGCCAGCCCGATATGGCCCTGCCGCAGGCCCGCCAGCGCCTTCTCCCGGTCGCCGCCCGCGGGCACGAATTCGGCCAGCGTCTCGACCCCCGCGGGGCCGACGGCGTCGGCCAGCGCGAGGCCGGTGCCGTCCGG
>NZ_VRVD01000676.1:0-2441 GCF_008040015.1 Methylobacterium sp. WL18
CCCGACCCGGCCTAACGGCCGGCCCACCCTCCCCCGCAGAGGGGGGGAGGGAAGGAGCGTGCACTTACCGAATCCGCTTGGCTCTCGACCGAAGCGCTTACCGACCCGGGTTGCCGTCGCGCAGGGTGCCGGTCGGCTCCTGGACGTGAGCCTCGAGGAACCAGAGGTGCTTGTCGACCGCCCGCGAGATCTCGGTGAACAGGTCGGACGTGCCGTCGTCGCCGGCCTCGTCGGTCTCGTCGATGTTCTCGCGCACCGCGTTGGCGTAGGCGGCGTAGCTGTCGATCAGCGCGGCGACGTGGTCGGCGATGGCGTAGATGCCGGTCGGGTAGGCCGGCAGCTTGGTCTTCTCGGCGACCGCCTGGGTCGAGCCGAAGGCCGTGGCGCCGAGCTGCACCGCGCGCTCCGCGACCTTGTCGTTGAAGTCGTCGAGTTCGGTGCGGAAGCCGTCCAGCATCTCGTGGATGCCGATGAACTGCGGGCCCTTGAGGTTCCAGTGCGCCTGCTTGATCGCCAGGGCGAGGTCGATGCCGTCCGCCAGCCGGGCGTTGAGCGCTTCGACCGAGACCTGCTTGGCGTTCGAATCGGTGTTGTTACGGGTCTTGTGCGAGCGAACGGTGTCGCCTTTGCCGGTCTCAGCCATGAAATCTACTCCGTGAACATGCGTGCGGACGGTCGCGAATATGCCGGTACGGCCGCGGGTCCTCATCTAACGCGATTGCGTTGCACAAACGCGACGGCGCGCCCGGTGTTCCGAGCATCCGCACGTCCGGGCGCCGCGTTTCGTCCCGGAATCCGGCGCAGCCCCCTCGGCGCTCAGCGGTGCCGGCCGGGTTTGGCCATCCAGTCGGAGCGGTTGCCCCGGGGCAGGGCCTCGCCGACCGGGATCCGCGACAGTTCGGCCGACCGGGTGGCGATCCAGCCGGTATGCTCCGCCACCGGGGTCACCGCGGTGAAGCCGCCGCAGGCGGTCCGGCGCGCACCCTGCTGCAGGGCGCCGCTCGACCAGCTGACCACGCCGACGATCCGGTAGCCGCCGGGGCCGCCGACCAGGATCGGGCCGCCGGAATCGCCCAGGCACGCGCCGGCGCCCGAAGTCTCGGCCATCCGCCGCCGGTCGGTCACCACGGTCACCCTGTTGGCGACCTGCAGCGAGCCGATGGACACGAGGTGCGCCAGCCGCAGGATCCGCGCGGAGTCGCGCCGGTTCTCGGCCACGACGCCGAAGCCCGCGATGTCCACCGGCGCGCCGGTGTCGATCGAGGCGGCCCCGCGCGGATCGAGGGGCACGTAGTCGGCGCCGAGCGGCGCTTCCAGCTTGAGCAGGGCGAGATCGACGCCCGGCTGGTCCTCCGGGGTCGTGCCGGGCACGAAGTCCGGATGCATGGTCGCGGCGATGACCTGGGTGCGGTGCTGGCGGAAGCCGCGGTCCACGCTGATGACGGTGTAGCCGGCCGGGCGCATCACGCAGTGGGCGGCGGTGAGCACGAGGTCCTGGGCGATCAGCGTGCCCGAGCAGATCTCGCCCTCGGTGCTCTCGATCCGCACCGCGAAGGTCCGGGCGCCGTTGGGGTCGCGGGTGGTGGTGCCGTTGATCACCGCGGACGCGGGCGCCGGCATCAGTCCGGCCACGGCGCCCAGCAGGGCGCTGCCGAGCCCCAGGCCGAACAGACGCTCACGGGGGCCGGCCTTGCGCATCGGGCGACGGAACATCGGGCACTCCGGGGGCGCTCGCGGCGCAAGGTGGGACGCCGCGGCCAGGGGCGCGGCGCCGAGGGAGCCTAGAGCAAGGCAATGAACCGGCCAAGCTGCGGTTCCGGATGGGCAGGTGATGCGAGTTGGAAGAAGACTTTGATCGGCAGCGGTGGAGCTTCGATCGCGTGGCCGAGCAACGGTGGATCTGTCGGCTCACACCCCGACCCCGTCATTCCGGGCTCGCCTGCGGCGCCCCGGAATGACGATTTGAGTTCTCGGCCGTCGTCTCGACTCACGAGAGCGCGAACCGCGGCCTTGCCTCGCGATTGCACGCCACGGGCGGCCCGTCAGCCGCCCCACCGCGCATCCCGGCCCCATCCCACCAACACCCGGTCGATCCAGCCGCGCTGCGGTCCCACCAGGACACCCTGGGTGAGGCCGCCGCAGGTCCCGCCGATCCAGGCGGCCAGCGCCAGGACGGCGCCGTCCGGACCGGTGATCGGGCCGCCGGAATCGCCCTGGCAGCCCCCACCGGCCGCACCCTTCAGCCAGACCAGGATGCGGCTCGGCCCGTGCGGCTCGATCACCGGCAAGCCGACGCTGCGGTAGGTTCCGGTCGAGCGCGGGTCGCCGGACTTGGCGGCGCCGTAGCCCGACAGGGTCAGGCGTTCGCCGGCCCGGGGTAGCGCGGCGCTCAAGGTCACCGGGGCGAAGCGCGCCGGCAGCGGCGTCGCGGTGCGCAGGAG
>NZ_VRVD01000677.1:0-2440 GCF_008040015.1 Methylobacterium sp. WL18
GGCGATGGCCGATGCGCTGCGGCGCGCGGCGGCACGGTTCGGCTGCGAAGCGCGCCCGGTCGAGGCGGGCTGGTCCGGGGATCGTCCGGTCGTCGCCGCCTGGGCTCCGGTGGGCCCGTCGGCCGATGCCCTGCCGGAGGATTGCATCCGGGTTCGTCGTGCATGGGACGAGACCGCATGGCCGCGATCCACGCGCGGCTATTCCCGCCTGCGCTCGGTGATTCCCGCGGTCCTGACGGCATGAGGTCCCGGACCCGTCCGCCGCCGATTGTCCGCGCCGCGCTGATTTGAATCGTCGCCGTCCGAGGTCATCCGGCCCCGGTCTTCATGGCGACCGACCCGGCAGATACGGTATGGAGCCGCCGGACGGCCTGACCGTTGGGAGACCGACGGTCAGGTCTGGCGACGCGGGGGCGGGATTTCGCTGCATGGATGTCGAACACGACGCGCTGCGTCGGCGCCTTCAGGAGGCCGAGGCCGAGATCGAGCGTTTGCGGGCGTCCAACGCGAGCGCTGTGCATGCGCCGAGCGGCAACGAGCGCACGTCGGCGGCCGGGATCGACCTCCTGTTCACGGCGGCGGAGAAGACCCGCATGCCGCAGATCGTCACCGATCCCAACCTGCCCGACAATCCGATCGTCTTCGCCAACCGCGCCTTCCAGGAGCTGTGCGGCTACGGCGCGGAGGACCTGATCGGCCGCAACTGCCGGTTCCTCCAGGGGCCCGGGACGGACCCCGCCGACGTCGCCAAGGTCCGCGACGCCATCGCGGCCCGCCGCGACGTGGTCGTCGAAATCCTGAACTATCACCGCGACGGCAGGCCGTTCCGCAACGAGCTCTACGTCAGCCCGGTCTTCGATCCGGCGGGGCAGTTGCGCTACTTCTTCGCCAGCCAGCTGGACGTCACCCGCTTCCGCACCGAGGAAGAGCGCCTGGCCGAGAGCGAGGCGCGCTACCAGACCCTGTTCGAGGCCATCGATGCCGGCTTCTGCGTCGTGGAGATGCGGTTCGACGCCGAGGGCCGCGCGGTCGATTACCGCCTGATCGAGGTCAACCCGGCCTTCGAGCGCCATACCGGCCTGCGGAACGCGGCGGGGCGCTGGATCAGCGAACTCGTTCCCGATCTCGAACCGTCCTGGTTCGAGACCTACGGCGCGGTCGCCATGACCGGGCGCTCGGTGCGCTTCGAGAGCGCCGCGGTGTCGATGGGGCGCTGGTTCGACGTCCATGCCCTGCGCGTGGGCGAGCCGGCGCGGCGGCGCGTCGCGATCCTGTTCAACGACATCACCGACCGGCGCCGCCTCGAGGATCACCTGGAGACCGCCGCCCGGGAGCGGACCGACGAGCGCGACACCCTGTGGCGGGCGAGCCGCGACCTGTTCGTGGTCTGCGGCTTCGACGGCGTGTACCGGGCGGTGAACCCGGCCTGGACCGCGACCCTTGGCTGGACCGCCGAGGATCTGGTCGGCGCCCGGTTCGACGCGTTCGTGCACCCGGACGACCGGACGCTCGCGGAACAGGCGCTGGAGCGCGTGATCACGGCCGGCGACCTCGACGACGTGGACGTCCGGTTCAGGACCCGCGACGGCGCCTATCGCTGGATCTCGTGGAACGTGGTCCCGCGCGGCGACCACTTCTACGCGGCCGGCCGGGACGTCACCGAGCGGAAGGCCCTCGAGGAGCAGCTGCGCCAATCCCAGAAGCTGGAGGCGGTGGGCCAGCTCACCGGCGGGGTGGCGCACGACTTCAACAACCTGCTCACCGTGATCAAGTCGTCAACCGACCTGCTCAAGCGCCCGAACCTCCCCGAGGAACGCCGGACCCGGTACGTCGACGCCATCTCGGACACCGTCGCCCGCGCCGCCAAGCTGACGGGCCAGTTGCTGGCCTTCGCCCGGCGCCAGGCGCTCCAGCCCGAGGTGTTCGACGTCGGCCGCGGCGTGGCCTCGGTCTCAGACATGGTGCGGACCCTGACGGGGGCGCGCATCCAGGTCGACATGCAGGTCGTGCCCCTGCGGGACGCGGCGGGGCGGGAGAGCCCGTGCCTGATCGACGCCGATCCGAGCCAGTTCGATACGGCCCTGGTCAACATGGTGGTCAACGCGCGCGACGCCATGGCGGGCGAGGGGCGGATCACCATCCGGGTGCAGCCCGTGAACCGGGTCCCGGCCGTGCGGGCCCACCCGGCGATGCAGGGGGATTTCGTCGCGGTCTCGGTGACCGATACCGGCACCGGCATCGCCCCCGGCGACCTGGAGCGGATCTTCGAGCCGTTCTTCACGACCAAGGGGGTCGGGCAGGGCACCGGTCTGGGCCTCAGCCAGGTGTTCGGCTTCGCCAAGCAATCCGGCGGCGAGGTCGTCGCCGAGAGCCGCCTCGGCGCGGGCAGCACCTTCACCCTGTATCTCCCGCGGGCGGTGGCCGCGGCCGTCCCGGAGGC
>NZ_VRVD01000678.1:0-2434 GCF_008040015.1 Methylobacterium sp. WL18
GTGTCGGCCCCGGGATCCCGTGCGGGGCCCGGATCGGTCGGGGCGCGCTCCGGCGCGTCTGGCGTCATCGCGATGCGTGTTCCGGGACCGGACCGTCCGGTCGAGGCAGCGTTCTAAGCTGCATTCGGGTGCGAGTCCCATCGACAAACGGACGATGCCCGGTCGCGGCGTCCGAGGCGCCGCGACCGTGTGCCCCGCGCAACGCGAACCGCTACCGCCCGGCGACCGGTCCGGCCATTCCGTGGCGGCTGCGCAGCTTCACCGCGAGGATCAGCAGGAGCACGCCGAACGCGAACGTGTAGGCGCCGATCCACCAGGTCAGGACCAGGGCGGACATGCCCGGCTCCAGGATCAGCGCGATGCCGAACAGGATCGAGACGAGGCCGCCGAGCCCCAGCCACCAGCGCCCGTAATGCAGGTGCAGCCGGAACGCCGCCGCGATCATCAGCCCGCCGGTGACGAGCGCCCAGGCGGCGAGGAGCAGCACGAAGGCCCAGACCGCGGCGGCCGGCACCAGCACGGCGGCCACGCCCACGACGACGTCGACGATGCCTTCGAGCAGCAGGAAGCCCCAGCGCTCGTGCCGCTGGGCCGCCCGCACCGCGCCGACGATGGCGAAGATCCCGTCGACCAGCATGTAGGCGGCAAACAGGAACACCAGCGACAGCACGAAGGCCTGCGGAGCCGCGAAGGCGACGATGCCGAACAGGATCGCGACGACGCCGCGCAGGGCGATGAGCCACCAGTTCCGGGCGAGCACCGTGCTCATGGCGTCCAGGCGGGCGGTGCCGGTCAGCGGGATGCCCGAGGGCGACGTCGCGCTCGAACCGATGCCGGATCCGGGCGGTCTCGGGGACGGGGTGCTGGTCATGGCGGAACTCCGAAGCGCGTCGGGCGCATGCCCGGCCGACCCGCCCGCAGAACGCTGCACTGCGACAAGCGTTCCTGAACGCGGCCGCCGACGGGCCGGAACCTTGGCGCGGCCGCCGGCTTTTGCTGACCGAGGCGGGCACGAACAGAGCCCGGCCGCCGCAGGGTGGCCGGCCCATCCGGTGGTGATGAGACGCCATGTTTGACGATCAGCGGCAGGCCCGCCACCGCGAGAAGATGGAGAAGCGCAAGGCCGTGCAGGACGCCGAGGTGGCGGCCAAGACCGTCGAGAAGGGCCTGCTCCTAGTCCATACCGGCCCCGGCAAGGGCAAGAGCACGGCGGCGCTCGGGCTGATGCTGCGGGCGCTCGGCCGCGGCTGGCGGGTCGGCATGGTGCAGTTCATCAAGGGCGGCTGGGATACCGGCGAGCGTCACGCGGTCGCGGCCTTCGGCGACCGTGTCGCCTGGCACACGCTGGGGGAGGGGTTCACCTGGGAGACCCAGGACAAGGCCCGGGACATCGCCGCCTGCCGCCACGCCTGGGCCGTGGCCGAGGGCCTGATGGCCGATCCGACGATTCGCCTGCTCGTCCTCGACGAACTCAACATCGCGCTGCGCTACGACTATCTCGACCTCGACGCCGTGGTCGCCGCGCTCACGCGCCGCCGGCCGGACCTGCACGTGGTCGTCACCGGCCGCAACGCCAAGCCGGCCCTGATCGAGGCCGCCGACCTCGTCACCGAGATGGGCAGCGTGAAGCACCACTTCTCGGCCGGCGTGAAGGCTCAGGAGGGGATCGAGTTCTGAAGCCCGCGCGCAAGAAGGCCCTGATGATCCAGGGCACCGGCTCCGATGTCGGCAAGTCGCTGCTCGTGGCGGGGTTGGCGCGCGCCTTCGCCGACCGGGGCTTGGCGGTGCGGCCGTTCAAGCCGCAGAACATGTCGAACAACGCCGCCGTCACGCAGGATGGCGGCGAGATCGGCCGGGCCCAGGCGCTCCAGGCCCGGGCCGCCCGGGTGGCGCCGTCCGTGCACATGAACCCGGTGCTGCTCAAGCCCCAGAGCGAGGTCGGCTCCCAGGTGGTGGTGCAGGGCCGGATGGTCGCCACCGTGAAGGCGCGCGACTACCAGGCCTGGAAGCCCCGGCTGATGCCCGCCGTCCTGGAGAGTTTTTCGCGACTGGCCGCGGAGGCCGACCTGGTGCTTGTCGAGGGCGCGGGCTCGGCCTCCGAGGTGAACCTCCGGGCCGGCGACATCGCCAATATGGGCTTTGCCCGGGCCACCGATACGCCGGTCGTGCTGGTCGGCGACATCGACCGGGGCGGGGTGATCGCGAGCCTCGTCGGCACCAAGGCCGTGATCGACCCCGCCGACGCCGCGATGATCGCCGGCTTCATCGTCAACCGCTTCCGGGGCGATCCGAGCCTGTTCGCCGACGGCATGCGGCTGATCGCCGAGCGGACCGGCTGGGCGCCGCTGGGCCTGGTGCCGCATTTCCCCGAGGCCGTGCGCCTGCCGGCCGAGGACGTGCTCGGGCTGGCGGGCTCCGGGCCGCGTCCGGCCGG
>NZ_VRVD01000679.1:0-2431 GCF_008040015.1 Methylobacterium sp. WL18
GTGCTGCCGCAGGCCGCGCGCCTCGCCTTCCCGTTCGCCGCCGCCGACGTGGCCCGGATCGGCCTCGACGGCATCGGGCGGGGCCTCAGGGCCCGCGACCGGGACGCGATCCTGGCCCGGGCCCTCGACCGGGCCGACGTCGCCCATCTCGCGACCCGGGCCTACCCGACCCTGTCGGGCGGCGAGCAGGCCCGGGTGCAGTTCGCCCGGGTGCTGTGCCAGATGGAGGCCGGCCGCACGGTCGCGGACGCCCAAGTGCTGTTCCTCGACGAGCCCACCGCGAGCCTCGACCTGAACCACCAGGGCGCGCTCCTCGACGCCGCCGCGGCGCTGGCGGCCTCGGGCGTCGCCGTGGTGGCGATCCTGCACGACCTCAACCTGGCGGCCGCCTACGCCGACACGCTGCTGGTGATCGAGGCCGGCCGGCTGGTCGCCACCGGGCGGCCCGCGAACGTGCTCCGCGACGACCTGATCGCCCGGGTGTTCGGGGTGCGCTGGCCGGTCGGAAAAATCCCCGGCCCGGACCAGCCGTTCATCCTGCCGCACCGGAATGTTGCCGGTCCGGATCAGCACGACGCTGGGCCTCCGGTTCCTCGGTAACCGCTTGGAACTCGGCACGCAGCTGAGCCTCGTCGCTGCGCGGACGAACCTGCCCGCGCACGAAGGACCCGGTCACAAGAAGCCTACGGGCTGGTGGATGTCTTCGCGTCCTACGATCTCGACGATCGCGTGAAGGCCGAGTTCATCGTCCAGAACGCCTTCGACAAGCGCTACCGGCAATATCTCGACGCCCTGGCGAGCCCGGGCCTGGTCGCCAAGGCGGCGCTCAGCCTCAAGTTCGCGACGCGATAACGCGGAGGGTGGCGGCCTCTGGTGCTTGGGGGCGTCCGCCCGGAGTGGATGTGAGTCGGTCAGCTCCCAAAAGCCTGTTTGACCGTCCTTCCCAATCCCCCCGTGCGCCGCTCGCCTCAGGCCCCGGCAGGCGCGCCGCATCCTGCCTCCGCTCACGGAAACGGCGGGGCTCTCACCCCGCCGCGGATCCGTTGCTTCGTGACCGGCCGCCCGTGCGGGCGTCGGCGCCCGTGCGGGCTTACAGGCCGAACAGGACTCCAGCCGAACCGGCCACCGTCATGGCGAGACCGCCCGCGAAGGCGCCGATCATCGCGTAAGAGAAACCCTTGAGGACCATAGCGTGCACCCCTTTCATCGTGCGGCGGGCCTCGGGTGAGGCCCTGAAAACCAACTGCAATGATGATGCCGGTTCGGCCGGGTGCGTGCGGTGCGATGAAACACGCTGCAATGCGGAACGATTTCGCGCGGGCACGATGCGAGCGGGCATGACGCGGGCCGGAATGGCCACGCCGGCGTTCGACCGCCCAGCCCGGCACCATCGGTGCGCCAGCCCGTGACCCCGCCGGAGGCTTGAGCCCCTTGGACGCCCGGGCTTACCGGTGCCGGGAGGGGTGATATTCCCGGTAGCTCAGGCCGAGCACCGCGGCGAGCAGCCCGGCGCCCCGGCACAGGGTGTAGAAGCCGCCGACCAGGGTGGCGGGCCGGAGCGACAGCCCGGCGATCCCGAGCCGGAGTGCGCCCCCGCCGAGGCGGGCCAGGCCCCGGGCCGCGTTGCTGAGCCGCCCGCTCACCGTCTCCGGCCGGAGGCGGCCGAGATAGGCCTCGACGCTGCCGCTGCGGTACCAGCGCGCCAGCAGCCAGCGCACCCGCATCCGGTGCGCCGGGATGCTGTCGTACACGATCGCGTCGGGCGCCCAGGCGATCCTGTGCCCGGCAAGCAGAAGCGACCGGAAGAAGATGGTGTCCTCGCCGCCCAGGGTGTTGAAGCGCATGTCGAAGGACAGGCCCAAAGCCGTCACCACCCGGAGGTCCAGCAGCGCGTTGGCCGTGTAGGCGTCCGCCACCATCCCGTCGCGGACCGGCAGGGTCTTGGCGAAGAATCCGCCGGTCGTCGCCCAGGCCGGGGGGACCCGGTCGAACAGCGGCACCACCGGGCCGACGCAGGCCGGGGCGCCGGTCCGCTGCGCCGTGTCGCGCAGGCTGCGCAGCCAGTCCCGGTCCGGCACCTCGTCGTCGTCGATCAGGGCGATCCAGTCGGCGCCGAGCGTGGCGGCCGCCGTGAGGCTGCGGTTGCGCACCGCCGCCAGGCCCCGGACCGCCTCCCGGGCGTAGGTGATCGGGAAGCGGCCCGCGGTGCGGTAGGCCTCCACCACCGGGATGGCGGCGTCGCTGCGGCCGTTGTCGACCACCAGGATCCGCAGGGCGGATTCGGCGAGGTCGCCGAGCCGCTGCCGGTCGATGGCCTTGAGCAGCAGCGCCAGGCCCGCCGGACGCTCGCAGGTGCAGATGCAGAGGCACAGGCGCATGGGGTTCACCGTGGTCCGGCCGGAAGGGCGTCCGGCATCGCGGGGCGCAGGCG
>NZ_VRVD01000067.1:0-14052 GCF_008040015.1 Methylobacterium sp. WL18
GAGCAGGAGAAAGCTCCGGCCCTCACACCTGCTCTGCCTTATCTTGAAGCCGGGCTCCCCTCTCCCGACCCGGCCTGACGGCCGGCCCACCCTCCCCCGCAGAGGGGGGAGGGAGCGCGCACCTGGCCTTCCGGACCAGGATCTACCGGGACCGGCACGGTACCAGACTGAGGGTTGTGCACGTCGTAGCCCGCACGGGAGAGGCGACCCGCACCTTCTGGCCTTGTCGGCACGTCCGCGCGATCCACCTTGACGGCACCGCGCCGATCCGTCCGGCGGCCCCTCACGGAACATCCCGATGGCGATCGACCCGACCCTGCGCGATGCGCTCTCCGCCGTAACGCCGGCCAGCTTGGCGCGGGCACTGGCGCGTGCCGGGATCAAGGCGTTCAGCCCACGCGGCCTGTCGGGGCGGGGTGGTAGCGCCATCGGTCCGGCCTACACCCTCCGGATGATTCCCGCTCGAAACGATGCCGCCGGCGACCTCGCGGCTGCGATCGACGCCGTTCCGGAAGGTGCCCTGCTGGTGATCGATGCCGCGGGTTCCGGACTCGCCCTCCCCTTCGGAGTGATCGTGGCGGCACGGCTCGCCCAGCGCGGCGTCGCCGGCTTGATCACCGACGGCGCCCTTCCGGATCCGGCCGGCCTGCCGGTCTGGTGCGCGCAGGAGGCCGGCAGCGAGACCCTCGCCCTGGTCGGCGCGCAGGAACCCGTCTCGTGCGGCGGGGCCGCCATCCATCCCGGCGACATCGTGGTCTGCGGGTCCGGCGGGATCGTCGCGCTGCCGGCCGACCTCGCCGAGCAGGTCGCCCTGGAGGCCGTCGAGCAACAGCGCCTGGACCTGTGGATCCAGCGCGAGGTCGAGAAGGGCGAAAACCTCGCCAGCCTGCTGCCGCCGGACGCCGCAGCCCTGGCCAGGTTCGAGGCCGAGACAAAGCCGGCTTAGCGCATCGTGCCGGATACCGGAACCGGCACGATGGGCTAACTTATTCATCCGCATCGTCTTTTTCCGAAAGCCGGCGGCCACCTTTCGGAACGATGCTATAGGGCGTCGCCATGTTCTTCCCGCTTTCGAAGGTGGTCTACTTTCTGATCACCCCATCGAATTTCTGCCTCTTCACCGTCCTGATCGGCCTCGGTCTGGTGGCGGTGACGCGCCGGCGACGCTCCGGTCTGGGTCTCGCCGGTCTCGGCCTGTTCGGCCTGTTACTGGGCGGTTTGTCACCGCTGTCGGACATGGCGATGTTGCCGCTGGAGCAGCGCTTCGCGCCGTACCCGGACGACGGATCCGCACCGACCGGGATCGTCGTGCTCGGCGGTGCCATCGAAGCGGGTCCGTCCGAGGTGCGGGATCAGGTCATCGTCAACGATGCCGGCGAGCGGCAGATCTACTTCGCCGACCTCGCCCGCCGTTTCCCCGGGGCCCGGCTGGTCTTCTCCGGCGGCAGTGGCTTCATCGGGGGCGGCATTTCGGAGGCCGACATCGTCAGTCGCCAGGCGGATGTCATCGGGCTGCCGCGGACGCGCATGATCCTCGAGAACCGATCGCGCAACACCTACGAGAACGCGATGTTCTCCGCTGCGCTGGTTCAACCGAAGCCCGGCGAGCGCTGGTTGCTCGTGACGTCGGCCTGGCACATGCCCCGGGCGATCGGGTGCTTCCGCCAGGCCGGCTTTACCGTCGATGCCTTCCCGGTGGATTACCGGACCCGGGGCTGGGGCGACGTCGCCCATTTCCACGGCTTCGCTTCGGAGGGGCTCCTCCAGCTCGATCTTGCCGTGAAGGAATGGATCGGCCTCGTGGTCTATCGGCTCGCAGGCTACACGCCGGATTGGCTGCCCGGGCCGGAGCCGGTCGCCGCACCCGGCAGCGCCAGCCGGTAGATCCCCCGGAAGTCGTCCGGATCCACCGGCTTACCCTTGCGTAGGATCGCGACGCGACCCGCATGGGCGAGCCGCACCGCCACCCGGCGTACCGGCTGCATCAGCGGCCCCCATCCGTCCGGGTGTGGACCGCCCAGGGCCCTGGCCACCTCCGATGGGCAGATCGTCTTGCCGGCGCCGCGCTCGGCCACGAGGCCCAGCAGGGTCTCCTCGATCGCCGCCTCGTCCGCTTTGGTCGTGGTCATATCCGTGCCTCCTCGGCGGGGGCCAGGAGCGGACCCTCGTGCGGCCCTTCACCGGCCTCCAGCAACGCCTTGCGGATCTCCGAGGCGAACTGTCGACGCCACATGATGGTGACCACGGCGGTTGTCGAGGCGAGCAACACATATGGGCTGATGAACCAGCCGAGATAGGCCAGCGCGAAGAAGAACGCGCGCTGCCCCCGGGCGAAATGGCGCCCGGCGCTGACGTTCATCGCCGCCACCCGGCGGACGGCCCGCAGCATCTCGCTGTCGCTGACGCCGGACCCCTTCGACGGCACCGCT
Source organism: Methylobacterium sp. WL18 (assembly GCF_008040015.1). Classification (NCBI taxonomy): domain Bacteria; kingdom Pseudomonadati; phylum Pseudomonadota; class Alphaproteobacteria; order Hyphomicrobiales; family Methylobacteriaceae; genus Methylobacterium; species Methylobacterium sp. WL18. The sequence continues at coordinate 2,430 of NZ_VRVD01000067.1, forward strand.
CCGAGCAGGATCGCCGCGTAGTTGAACAGCCGGTAGGCCCAGGCGAACTTGAAGAACGCGTAGACGAACACGAAGGCGAGGCCGGCGACCTTCAGCTCCCAGGTGGTCCGGTTCGCCACCGTGCCGAACGGCAGGGTCGCGAACAGGTTCAGCACGTCGTCGCCGGAGCGCGACAGGGTCAGCACCGAGCCCAGCGCGATCAGCGAGGTCGAGGCGAAGAAGGCGGTCCCGTTCTGCAGCGAGGCGTTGATCTGCGTGTCGACCACCCGGTTGTCGCGGCCGATGACCTGCCGCGCCCAGTTGGAGCGGTGGACGTTCATGATCTGGCTGAGGGAGACCATCCGGCCGCGCAGGCGCCCGACCGACAGGCCGTACGCCACCCAGGCCAGGATGAAGTACACCAGGGCCCCGATATCGAGGGGCGAGAAGGCGGCGCTGCCGGTGGTCGGGTCGGTCATGATCTCGGAGCGGCAGGAGCGGAATCGGATACGGCCTCACGGCCATACCAGTCCGGCCCGCCCCGCAGAACCCGCCCGGCTCAGCCCCGCAGGATGTCGAAGCCGCGCGTGTCTGGCGGGTCGCCGCATTCCTGCACGATGACCTCGCTGACGCTGGCGTGCGGCGGGCCGGAGCGGCACAGGGCGACCATCCGGTCCACCGCATCCGGCGGCCCGCCGAACACGGCCTCGACCGAGCCGTCGGCGCGGTTGCGGACGAAGCCGGTCAGATCCAGCGCGCGCGCTTCGGCCTGGGTCCAGGCCCTGTAGGACACGCCCTGGACGCGTCCCTTGACGATCACGGAGACGGTGCGCGTCGCGCTCATCGGATTGGCACCGCCTCGAAACAGGCCCGCGCGACAGGCGCGGGCCGCCCTACAGATTACTCGGCCGCCATCGGGCGACGCACGCCGGCGCCGACCGGGGCCGAACGCGTCTCGCCCGTCCGGACGTGGGTCGAGTAGAGCATCAGGCCGGTGAAGGCGAGGCCGCCGACGATGTTGCCGAGCAGCGTCGGGATCTCGTTCCACAACAGGTAATCCATGACGGTCAGGTGGCCGCCCATCAGGATCGCCGACGGGAACAGGAACATGTTCACGACCGAGTGCTCGAAGGTCATGAAGAAGAACACCGTGATCGGCATCCACATGGCGATCACCTTGCCGGGCACCGAGGTCGACAGCATCGCGCCGATGACGCCGGTGGAGACCATCCAGTTGCACATCATGGCCCGCACGAAGAGCGTCAGCATGCCGGCGGCGCCGTACTTCTCGTAGCCGAGGGTGCGCGCCTCGCCGATGCCGGCGATCGCCTTGCCGACCGCGTTCGGCTCGGTGGCGAAGCCGAAGGTGAACACGATCGCCATCATCAGCGCGGTGGTGAGTGCGCCGGCGAAGTTGCCGAAGAACACCAGCGTCCAGTTGCGGGCGATGCCGGCCACGGTGACGCCCGGGCGCTTGTCGATCAGCGCCAGCGGGGTGAGCACGCAGACGCCCGTGAACAGGTCGTAGCCGAGCAGGTACAGCATCGAGAAGCCGACCGGGAACAGCAGCGCGCCGACCAGCGGCTGCCCGGTGGTCTGGTTAATCGTCACCGCGAAGGCGGCCGCGAGCGCCAGGATCGCGCCGGCCATGTAGGCCCGGATGAAGGTGTCTTTGGTGGCCATGAAGACCTTCGATTCACCGGCATCGACGGCCTTCTTCACGAAATCGGCGGGCGCCAGATAGGACATGCGAACCTCTCCCGCGCACGCGGCCGCCGATCGCCGTTGACCGAAGGGCACGCTGCGCAATCACGACAGCTGGCCGGGGCGAAAGGCTGGTGTCGCCGCCCCGGTCGATCGCGAGCAAGCAGGTTGCGTACCAAGTGCCGCCGGTTCAGGTGGGCGGTCCGCGCATCCAGGTACCGAGGTCGCGGATATAGGCCGGCGGAAGCTGGGCGGCACGGGCGGCCGCCAGCACGGCATCGAGGTAGCCGGGCCGCGGCCGGCCCGGCGCGGTGGAGCGGCCGAGATAGATCAGGGCGCGCTTGGTGCCGGCGGCCGTGGTCACGGGCAGCGTCGCCTTGGCATAGAGCCCGCCCGCGACGCCCTCGTAGCGGTCCAGCGCCGGGATGTCGTCGAGGGCCAGTTCCCACAGGACCCCGTGCACCACCCGGGCGGGATCGCGCACCACCGAGGCGTAGCCCTCGCGCATGATGATGAAGCGGTGCCGCTTGAGGCAGCCGCCCCCGATCAGCCGCGAGACCGGGCAGCGCAGGGCCATCGCGGCGGCATCCATGTTCGCGCCGTAGGCGAAGTAGAGGGGCATGGTGTCGTCGAAGGCGTCCGGGATGCCGCGGGAGACATCATTCCCCGGGCGGATGATCGAGGCGGCGCGCCGAACGTTCATTCGCGCGCACGGCCGCGTACGCCATGGCAAGCGTGATAGCCGGGATACCGAACGTGATGAAAAGCCAATCGTAGTTCATGGCTTCAGGCTCCGCAGGCAACGCCTCGCACCGTAATGTAGTGCGGCACCGGTACACAACCAAACCACCGTGAAGAGCGCCCTGTCGAGCTGCAGAATCGGCGCGGTGGCGACCCCGAAACTCGCCGCCGTCATCGGCGTCACGAAACCGATGACGACGTACGCCACCGCGATGTTGTTCAGCGCGGTGGCCAGGAGCTTCGTCTGCTCGTTGTGAACCGCACTCACGACGAGCGCCCTGCGATCAGGCGAATTCGAGGATCACCGCGTCGACCGCCAGGCTGTCGCCTTCCTTGGCGTGGATCTTCGCGACCGTGGCGTCGCGCTCGGCGCGGAGCATGTTCTCCATCTTCATCGCCTCGACCACCGCGATCGGCTCGCCGTTCTTCACCTCCTGGCCCTCGGTGACCAGGATCTGCTTCACGAGGCCCGGCATCGGGCAGAGCACCTGCTTGCCGGAGCCGGCCTGCTCCTTCACCGGCATCAGCGCGGCGAGTTCGGCCTCGCGGCGGGTGTAGACCCGCGCCTCGGCCGCCGCGCCGGCATGCTGCAGGAACACGCCGTTCAGCAGGCCGCGCACCTGGATGGCGACGCGCTCGGAGCCGATCGTGCCGATCCAGACCGGCTCGCCCGGGCGCCACGCGCTCGCCACCGACAGCACCGTGCCGTCGTCGCGGGTGACGATCAGGTCTTCGCCCTCCGGCTCGATGGTCACGGCGTAGGATTGGCCGGCCAGGATCACGACGCGGTCCCGCTCGAACGCGAACAGGCCGGGGGCGCGCATCTGCCCGGAGATGCCGCGCTTGCGCTGGTTCAGCTTGTGGTCGATCGCCGCCGCCGCGGCCATCATGCGGACCGCCACCGCGTCGGCGGGCTCCGGGGCGACGAAGCCGTTCGGGAACTCCTCGGCGATGAAGCCAGTGGACAATTCGCCCTCCTGCCAGCGCGGATGCGCCATCAGCGCGGAGAGGAACGGGATGTTGTGGCGGATGCCGTCGATCGCGAAGGCGTCCAGCGCGTCGCCCTGCGCGGCGATCGCCTCGGCCCGGGTCGGCGCCCAGGTGACCAGCTTGGCGATCATCGGATCGTAGTGGATCGCGATCTCGCCGCCCTCCTCCACGCCGGTGTCGTTGCGCACGATCGCGGTGCCCTGACGGCCCTCCTCCGGCGGCCGGTAGGTGGTCAGGCGTCCGATCGAGGGCAGGAAGTTGCGGGTCGGATCCTCGGCGTAGACGCGGCTCTCGACCGCCCAGCCGTCCAGCTTCACCTGCTCCTGCGTCAGCGGCAGCGTCTCGCCGGCCGCGACCCGGATCATCAGCTCGACGAGGTCGAGGCCGGTGATCATCTCGGTCACGGGATGCTCGACCTGGAGGCGGGTGTTCATTTCCAGGAAGTAAAACGACTTGTCCTGGCCGGCGACGAACTCGACCGTGCCGGCGGAATCGTAGTTCACGGCCTTGGCGAGGGCGACGGCCTGCTCGCCCATCTTCCGGCGCGTCTCGGCGTCGAGCAGCGGCGACGGCGCCTCCTCGATCACCTTCTGATTGCGGCGCTGGATCGAGCACTCGCGCTCGCCGAGATAGATCACGTTCCCGTGCTTATCGCCGATCACCTGGATCTCGATGTGCCGCGGGTCGGTGATGAACTTTTCCACGAACACCCGGTCGTCGCCGAAGGACGAGGACGCCTCGGACTTGGCGCGGGCGAAGCCCTCGGCGACCTCGCCCGATGAATGGGCGATGCGCATGCCCTTGCCGCCGCCGCCCGCCGACGCCTTGATCATCACCGGGTAGCCGATGCCGTCGGCGATCTCGACGGCGTGCTCGGGGCTCTCGATCACGCCGAGGAAGCCCGGGACCGTGGAGACGTTGGCGGCTGCGGCCGCCTTCTTGGATTCGATCTTGTCGCCCATGGCGGCGATGGCGCCGGGATTGGGGCCGATGAACACGATGCCGGCAGCCTCGAGGGCCTTCGGGAAGGCCTCGCGCTCGGACAGGAAGCCGTAGCCGGGATGGACCGCCTGGGCGCCGGTCTGCCGGCAGGCTTCGACGATCTTCTCGATGACCAGGTAGGACTGCGCCGCGGCGGCGGGGCCGATATGGACCGCCTCGTCGGCCATCGCGACGTGCACCGCATCGCGGTCGGCGTCCGAATAGACTGCCACCGTCCTGATGCCCATCTTCCGGGCGGTCTTGATGACCCGGCAGGCGATTTCGCCCCGGTTGGCGATCAGGATCTTTTCGAACATCGCTGGCGCATCACTTTCGAGATCGCCGGATTGCACACCGGCTTGACTGTCCCGATAGATCAGTTGCGCCGCGGACGGAAGCTGCGCCTCGGTCGAAGGGTCCGTCAGGCGGCGAGCGCGAAGGTGAGGCGGGGAGCCTGGGCCGCCTCGCGGGTCCAGCGGTTGGCGTCCAGCGCGAAGGCCATCAGGGTCTCGGCGCTGCCTTCCGCCTCGCGGACGATCTCCATGGCGATCCGGGCGCCGACGGGGCTCGGGCCGTCCCGGCCGCTGAGCGAGCTGGCGAGCCAGGCGGCGACGTCCCGGTCGATGTAGCCGGTCGGGCGCAGACCCCACACGGCGAAGTCGACCACCGACGCCACCAGGAAGTCCGCGAAGGCCTCGGAGCCGATCACGGCCCGCTCCAGGGCGATCAGCATGTCGGCCTCGTCGCGGCTCATGATCCCCTCCGGCAGAACCTCGCGCTTGAGGACCAGCAGGTCCTCGTCGCTGATCGCGCCAGTGGAAACGGCATGGTTGCAGAACTGTTGAACGGAAATCATGGTCATGGCTGCCTGCTCCTCCGACCTTTGCTGCGGTCGGTGTTTGTCCCGGTGTGATTTGAACTTACGGGACGGCACCCCTGCCGGAAGTTAACGGCAAGGTCTGAACGGAAGTTCAGGTAAACACGGACCGAGCAAGCAGGCTTATTGGGACGTTGACCAGTTGCGTTACCGGACGATGACCGTGGCTCCGACCGGGGCGCGATCGAACAGGTCCACCACGTCGATGTTGCGCATGCGGATGCAGCCCGACGAGACCGCCTGTCCGATCTTCTCCGGCTCGTTGGTGCCGTGGATCCGGTAGAGCGTGTCCTTCCCGTGATCGGACAGGTAGAGGGCGCGCGCGCCGAGCGGGTTCATCGGTCCGCCCTGCATGGCGTGAACGTGCGGCCAGCGCCTGATCATCTCGGCCGGAGGGTTCCAGGCCGGCCACTCGGCCTTGCGGCTGACCGTGGCTGTCCCGGTCCAGCCATAGGCCTCGTCACCCACCGTGACGCCGTAGCGGATCGCCTTGCCGTCCGGCAGCACGAGGTAGAGCTGGCGCTCCCTGGTCTCGACGACGATCGTGCCCGGGGGCTGTCCGGTCAAGTCGCTCACCTGATATCGCGCGAAGTGCGGATCGAACTCGGCGTCGGGCACGAGCGCCATGAACTCGGCATCGCGGGCCGAAACCTTCGGGTCGGGCACGGCCTTGAACGTGCAGCCCGCGAGCAGGACGACGCAGGCGATGGCCGGGATGACACGCATGCGGTTGTTCTCGCGCATCCTCCGCGCCGCCGGGCATGCGGCCCGGCCGCAATGCGCCCGCGGAAGATTCGAGCAACTATAATCAGGGCGGGCACGCAGCCGTAGTCCGCGCGTTCCGCCCATGGCACATTGCCGGCTCCTGTTGCAGGCGCGCGACAGGACCGCATCCGGGAGCGACCGTCGTGACCACCCTGTACGTCAGCCATCCCGCGAGTTTCGACCACGAGGTGCCGGAGGGCCACCCGGAGCGGCCGGCGCGGATGCGTGCGATCGAGCGCGCCCTGGAGGACGAGCGCTTCGCCGGCCTGGTGCGGGTCGCAGCGCCCCGAGCCGAGATCGAGGTCGCCACCCTGGCGCATCCGCGCGAATACGTGGACGCGCTGGTGGCCGCGGTCCCAGAGCACGGGATGGTCGGGATCGATGCCGACACCATCCTGTCTGCCGGCAGCCTTGAGGCGACCCTGCGGGCAATCGGGGGCGCCAACCATGCCCTGGATTCGATCATGGCCGGCGAATGCCGCAACGCCTTCGTGGCGATGCGCCCGCCTGGGCACCATGCCGAGCGGACGCGCTCGATGGGCTTCTGCCTGTTCAACCACGCCGCCATCGCGGCCCGCTACGCCCGGCAGAAGCACGGCGCCGAGCGCGTGGCACTGGTCGATTGGGACGTGCATCACGGCAACGGCAGCCAGGACATTTTCTGGGACGATGCCAGCGTGCTCTACTGCTCGACCCACCAGATGCCGCTCTATCCGGGCAGCGGTGCCGCCTCGGAGCGGGGCGAGAAGGACACGATCGTCAACGTGCCGCTGCGGCCCAACGACGACGGTGCCGTGTTCCGCGAGGCGTTCGAGGCCGGCATCCTTTCGCGGCTGGAGACCTTCCGGCCCGACGTGATCGTGATCTCGGCCGGCTTCGACGCCCACCGCCTCGACCCGTTGGCCAATCTCCGGCTGGAAGCGGAGGATTTCGGGTGGGCGACCCGCAAGCTGATGGACCTGGCCGAGCGGTCCGCCGGCGGCCGGATCGTCTCGGTGCTCGAGGGCGGCTACAGCCTGGAAGGCCTCGCCAAATCCGTGTCCGCCCACGTGGACGCGCTCATGGGCCGGTAGGCCCAGCCCTATCGAGATGTTCGAGCAAAGGTCGGCATCGGACTGTCCCGCTGGGCCGGCGACCCCTGGTCTTTGCCGAGGGCGTTCTGAAAACAGCCTCGTCATCCCGGGGCCGCGAAGCGGAGCGCGGGATCTAGAACCAGTGTCGGATCAGTGACTTGCGCCGTACGTGGTTCTGGATCCCGGGCTCGCCTACGGCGTCCCGGGATGACAGGGTAGCGGCTGAAATGTCCGCGGAAACCTGGGATCCGTGGAGTAAGGATAGTCCTCTGCGACCCGTCTCTGTCCTCCACGCCGCCTTCTCGGCTGTCATGCCGGCGAGAGGTGGGCGCATGCAGTCGGACTTGGCCTGCGCCATCCGAAACGCTTAGTCCCAACCCTTTGAAGGTGTTTGGATGGCAGCCCAGATCCGATGACGCGCGCGCGATCCTCGCCAGGGGTAATCGCTGCAGGGACGATACGGACCTGGAAGGGAGACCGCGTGCGGAGATCCCCCTTCCACGAGGCCCAGATTTCGGCATCGGCATCCGCATCCGCCCTGTCATCCCGGGGCGCCGCAGGCGAGCCCGGGATCCAGAGCCACCGACGGTGCAGGCCTCTGATCCGACAGCGGTTCTGGATCCCAGGCTCCGCTTCGCGGCCCCGGGATGACGGTGTCGTTCTCAGAACGGCCTCTGCAAAGACAAGGCGTCGTAGGGCAGGCGCGGTAGTCCGCTGCCGCAAACACCTCGAAACGGCTGACCGGTAGACCCCTCGCGTGTCCGGTTGCCGTCGGCATCCGGCACGCCATAGTCGGGTCCACCGACGGCCAGGCGAATCGCGCGATGTCACAGAGAATGATCGGCGCGAGACCGGAGGCGGCCCGCCCGGCCGCCGCAAGCCCGTCAGACCCGGGCTCCGCGCGATGACGTCGGCCGGCTTCCTCACCTACGCCTTGGCGCTCGGCGTCGCGGCCGCGGTGCCCGGCCCCGGCGTCGTCGCCCTGGTCGCGCGCGCCCTCTCTTCGGGCTTCAAGGCCGCCATGGCCTTCGCGGTGGGGCTGGTCCTGGGCGACCTCACGTTCCTGTCCGCGGCGGTGTTCGGGCTGGCCCTGATCGCGGAGACTTTGGGCGAACTGTTCGTGGTCGTCCGGCTCTGCGCCGGCCTGTATCTCGCCATCCTGGCGGTCCGGCTCTGGCGTTCGGCCGGCCGGACCGACCGGATCGAGGGCGGCCCGGCCGACCGGCCGCTCGCGAGCTTCGTCGCCGGGCTCACCGTCACCCTGGCCAACCCCAAGACGATCGTCTTCTACCTCGCCGTGCTGCCGACGCTGGTCGACCTTCGCACCATCACGGCCGGGGACTACGCCACACTCGTCGGCCTGACCGGATCGGTGCTCGCTTTGGTGATGACGCCCTATGCCGCCCTCGCGGCACGGGCGCGGGATTCCTTGAGCGAACCTGCCTTCCGCGCCCGGGTGAACAGGGGCGCCGCCGCCATCATGGCGGGCGCCGCAATCTGGACCATCGCGCGCCGCGCCTGAGGCGCGTCCGGCCTCTGATCACCCCTCCAACGGCTCGTCGCCCAGCAGCTCGATGCCGAAGCCCGAGAGGCCGACGTAGGAGCGCGCCGAGGTCGCGAGGTTGCGGATCGACACGATTCCGAGGTCGCGCAGGATCTGCGCGCCGAGGCCGACTTCCCGCCATTGGCGGGCGCGCAGGGCCTCCGTTCCCTCCTCCATGGCGCTCTTCAGGGGAACACCGGCGGTCCCGTCCCGCAGGTAGACCAGCACCCCGCGGCCCTCCGATGCGAAGCGCTTGAGCACGGCGTCGATCTGCTTGCCGCCACCGATCACGTCCGCGGCGACGTTGGAGCGATGGAGCCGCACCAGCACGTCCCGGCCGTCGCCGATCTCGCCCATCACGAAGGCGAACTGCTGGATCGCCTCGAACGGCGTGGAGAACGCGTAGGCCGTCACGTCGCCGTGGTTGGAATGGACCGTGAAATGCCCGACCCGCTCCACCAGCCGGTCCCGCGCCTGCCGGTAGGCGATCAGGTCGGCGACGGAGACGCGCTTGAGGCCGTGCGTCTCGGCGAAGGCCTCGATCTGCGGGCCCTTCATCACGGTGCCGTCGTCGTTGGCGAGCTCGCAGATCACCCCGACCGGGGGCAATTCGGCGAGCTTGCACAGGTCGACCGCGGCCTCGGTATGGCCCGAGCGCATCAGCACGCCGCCGTTGCGGGCGATCAGCGGGAAGACGTGGCCGGGGCGGACGAAGTCGCCTGCGCCCATGTTGCCGTTGGCGAGCGCCCGCACCGTGTTGCAGCGCTGCTCCGCAGAGATGCCGGTGGTCAGCCCGTGCTTGGTGTCCACCGTGACCGTGAACGCTGTGCCGAGCGGCGCGTCGTTCGACGCCACCATCGGGTCGAGATGCAGCCGGCGGGCCTCGTCCTGGGTGATCGGCGCGCAGACGATGCCGCAGGTGTTGCGGATGATGAACGCCATCTTCTCCGGCGTGCAGAGCGAGGCGGCGACGACGAGGTCGCCCTCGTTCTCACGGTCGTCATCGTCGGTGACGACCACGATCTCGCCGCGGGCGAAGGCCGCGATGGCCTCGGTAACGGTGCAATAAGGCACGGATCGCTCTCTCGTCTCGCATCTCTCCGCCCCAGGCGGGGTGGAAAGGCCCGGATCGCCCGCCGCCGCGCCGGATGAAGGGTCCGGCGCGGGCGAGCCTGTGAAATCGTGGCTCCGAAGCGGTCGGTCGATCGCGGGGCGATCGGCCTCGGCTGCGGCGCGTCAGGCGGCTCCCACCTGTCCGCGGTGACGTAGATAGTGATCGGCCAGCACGCAGGCCATCATGGCCTCCGCCACCGGGACGGCGCGGATGCCGACGCACGGATCGTGGCGGCCCTTGGTGATCAGGTCGACCTCGCCGCCGTCGCGGTTCACCGAGCGGCGCGGCGTCAGGATCGAGGAGGTCGGCTTCACGGCGAAACGCACCACCACCGGCTCGCCGTTGGAGATGCCGCCCAGGATGCCGCCCGCATGGTTGGCCATGAACCGCGGGCGCCCGCCGTTGCCGCTGCGCATCTCGTCGGCGTTGTCCTCGCCGCGCAGGGCGGCGGCCGCGAACCCGTCGCCGATCTCCACGCCCTTCACGGCGTTGATCGACATCATGGCGGCGGCGAGATCCGCGTCGAGCTTGCCGTAGACCGGGGCGCCGAGGCCCGGGGGCACGCCCTCGGCCACCACCTCGATCACCGCGCCGACCGAGGAGCCGTCCTTGCGGATCCCGTCCAGGTAGGTCTCGTAGAGGGCGGCCGTCTCGGGGTCGGGGCAGAAGAACGGGTTGTTGCCGACCTCTTCCCAGTCCCAGCGCGACCGGTCGATGGCGTGCGGTCCCATCTGCACCAGGGCGGCCCGGATGGTGATGCCCGGAATCACCTTGCGCGCCACCGCGCCCGCGGCGACCCGGGCCGCGGTCTCCCGGGCCGAGGAGCGGCCGCCGCCGCGATAGTCGCGGATGCCGTACTTGGCATCGTAGGTGTAGTCGGCGTGGCCGGGCCGGTAGCTGTCGCGGATCTCGGAATAATCCTTCGAGCGCTGATCGGTGTTCTCGATCATCAGCGCGATCGGCGTGCCCGTGGTGAACTGGCGCCCGCCGCTGCGGTCGTCGGCGAACACGCCGGACAGGATCTTCACCTGGTCGGGCTCGCGGCGCTGGGTGGTGAAGCGCGACTGGCCGGGCTTGCGGCGGTCGAGCTCCGCCTGGATCTCGTCGGCCTCCAGCGCGAGGCCGGGCGGACAGCCATCCACCACGCAGCCGAGCGCGACCCCGTGGCTCTCGCCGAAGGTCGTGACGCGGAACAGGTGGCCGAAGGTGTTGTGAGACATGACGCGGCCCGTCTAGCGCGGGAGCGCCGGTGGCACAAACGGCAGGTGATGCATGCGATCGTTCAGTTCGCGATCAACCCGCCGGGCTGGCATTCGATACGAGCCTGAGGAAGCTCGCCGCATTCAGGGCTCGTCGGCCCGCTTCGCAAAATGAAGCGCCCCAAACCCGAGGATGAGCGCTGCCGCGGGAACGCTCAGCAGGACGAGGAGATTCACGATGCTCATGACACCAACTCCTTCAGGAAGCGCCGCGCAGCGTAATGTAGGCTCGCGCTCGCGATCCAGCAAACAATCGCGATGCAAACAACCCCGGGGATCGGAACGCTCGGCGGACTCGATGTGTACAAGACTGCAAAGATCGGCGCCAGTCCACCAACGGCGAAGATCGATCCAGCGATCGCATTGACATAATTTGCGGTCAGCTTTGTTCGCTCATTCACAATAAGAATGGCCCGCGGAGAGGGTCTGTTTTTGAAGAGCGATCTGTCCATCTGTCGTGACTCGAGCTTCTTACTCGGCATTTTCACCTCACCAGAGCCTTGTGGGAAGATGAATTTCAGACGAATTCGTTGCCCGTCGTTAGATCACACACTGTCGATCAGAAGTTATTGTATGGCGATCGATTTGCTATAATTC
>NZ_VRVD01000680.1:0-2429 GCF_008040015.1 Methylobacterium sp. WL18
CACCATCGGCCGCGCGGGCGGCACCGCCGCTCATCGGGGCGTCGAGATAATGGCGGCCGGTGGCTTCCAGCCGCGCCGCCAGCGCCCGGGCGACGGCCGGATCCATGGTCGCCGACGAGACGAAGACGGCGCCCTCGGGCATCGCCGCGGCGGCGCCTTTTTCGCCGAACAGCACCGCCTCGGTCTGGGCGGCGTTGACCACCACGCTGACCACCACGTCGGCCCCGCCGGCGGCCTCGGCGGGATGGGCCGCCGCGGTCCCGCCCGCCGCCCGAAAGCGGGCGACGGCCTCCGGGTTCACATCGCAGGCGGCGACGGAGAAGCCGGCCCGCAGGAGCGAGCCCGCCATGCCGGAGCCCATGGAGCCGAGGCCGATCACCGCGGCGCGGCCTGTCTGCGGGGTGGTGGCCATCGGGTTGGCTCCTGAGTGAGATAACGGACTCGGTAGCAAGTGTTTGATCTACCGCGTTTTCCCCTCCCCCTTGCGGGGAGGGGTCAGGGGTGGGGGTGGCTCAGAAGGGACCGCAAAGCCTCATCCGGCACCACCCCACCTCCGGCTCCTCCCCGCAAGGGGGAGGAGAGGGCGTCGAGGAGCCAACCTCAGCGGTTGACCATCTTGGCCGGCGTGACGAACACGCAGACCGAGCCGACCACCAGCATCACGGCCAGCGCGTACATGCCGGCCGCGGTGCTGCCGGTGGCGTCGCGCAGCGCCCCGATCACGTAGGGGCTGACGAAGCCCGCGAGGTTCCCCACCGAGTTGATCAGCGCGATGCCGGCCGCCGCCCCCGCGCCGCTCAGGAAGGCGGTGGGCAGGGACCAGAACAGGGGCGAGCAGGTCAGCACGCCGGCCGCCGCCACCGAGAGCGCCGCCACGGCGATCGTGGTCGAGCCCGCACTCGCCGAGACGACGAAGCCGACGGCGCCGATGAGGGCCGGGACGATCAGGTGCCAGCGGCGCTCGCGCATCCGGTCGGCGGAGAGGCCCAGCAGGACCATGACAACGGCCGCGCACAGGAACGGGATCGCGCTGATCAGGCCGATATTGAGGTTGCCCTGCACCCCGGACGCCTTGACGATCGTCGGCAGCCAGAAGGTCAGGCCGTACTGGCCGGTGACGAAGGCGAAGTAGATCAGGCTCATGAACCACACGCGGCCGTTGCGGAACACGGTGGCGATCGAGTGCGGGCTGGATTCCTTGCCGTGGTTGTCGGCGGCGATGTCGCGCTCGAGGACCTGCTTCTCGGCGTCGGTCAGCCACTTGGCCTCGGACGGGCGGTTATCGAGGTAGAGGAACACCGCGACGCCGATCAGCACCGCCGGCACGGCCTCGACCAGGAACATCCATTGCCAGCCGGACAGGCCCTGGGCGCCGTTGAACGCGTCCATGATCCAGCCAGAGAGCGGATTGCCGAAGATGCCGGAGATCGGGATCGCGGCCATGAACACCGCGATGACCTTGGCCCGGCGATGGGCCGGGAACCACTGCGTCGTGTACAGGATCACGCCCGGGTAGAAGCCCGCCTCGGCCAGGCCGAGCAGGAAGCGCATCCCGTAGAAGGTCCATTCCGAGTTCACGAACATGAAGGCGCCGGAGATCACCCCCCAGGTGATCATGATCCGGGCGATCCAGACCCGGGCGCCAACCCGGTGCAGGATCACGTTCGACGGCACCTCGAACAGGAAGTAGCCCAGAAAGAAAATGCCGGCGCCGAGGCCGTAGACCGTCTCGGAGAACTTCAGCTCCTGGGACATCTGCAGCTTGGCGAAGCCGACATTCACCCGGTCGAGATACGCCACCACGTAGCAGAGCATCAGGAACGGCACGAGGCGCCAGAACACCTTCGCGTAGGTCCGGTCGACGAAGGACTTCTCCTCCGCGAGGGCAGCGCCCCGCAACGGGGCGGCTTGAACCGACATCGGCGTTCTCCCTGGTCCGGACCGCGTCGCAGGGCGGGCGGATAATGGTCTTCGCCGCTCGTTCCGGCGGCGCTGGCGGTGCCTGTAGCTGTTTTTGGCAGCGCTGCCAATCCGGTTGTGCGGAATAATGCAGGAGGGTATGTCGGGGCATCAGGTGCCGCCGAACGCGAGACCTGCCTCCGATCCAACCCCCTCATCCTGAGGTGCGGCGAAGCCGCCTCGAAGGAGCCCTCCAGGGACCACGCCGACCTCTGGAAGGCTCCTTCGAGGCCCGCTGGCGCGGGCACCTCAGGATGAGGGCGCGGGTGGGAGGTGCGGCGGAGTCGCAAAAAAAGGCCGGGAGATGGACGGATTCCAGCCGCCGGGGCGGCTCGTGACGCTCACCGACGTCGCCCGGGAGGCGGGGGTCGGCGAGAGCACGGTCTCGCGGGTCCTGCGCAACCACGGCTCCTCTTCGAAGCGCGCCCGGGAGCGGGTGGCCGAGGCCGTGGCCCGGCTCGGCTACGTGC
>NZ_VRVD01000681.1:0-2410 GCF_008040015.1 Methylobacterium sp. WL18
GTTCGCGGACGCGTTGAACACCGCGATGGATCGGAACGCCGCGGCGGCGGACGACCCGGGCGCGGCATCCCCGCATCCGGCCGCCGCCGACGCGTCCGATCCGCCCCGATCCCTGCCGGAGGACGCGCCTTATCCTGGTGCGTTGCTCCGGCACGAGGCGGACGATCGTATCGACGACGGCACCGTCCAGGCCGACGCGCACGCGATGCTGGACGAGGCCCTGGCGCTGAAGCGGGCGATGCGGCGGGTCATGGCCCGCACATCGGCCGAGCCGGCGCGGATCGATCCCGTGACCCAGACCGATAGCGCCGCCCCGGGCGCCCGCCCGAGCGGCATCTGGCCTCGCGTCTTCTGACGCACTCACCGAAACCGCAGGATCTCTCGCCATGGACACGATCAGCGCGACGACAGCCCGGCCCGCCGAGCAGCACACCGCCAAGGCGCACCGCGCGGAGCAAGCCAGCGCGACCGACAGGATCGACAAGCAGGCGGCCGAGAACAAGGTCCGGGATGCCAAGCTGGAGCGCGACGAGCAGGCCAGGACGGCGATCGACAGCCGACCGTCGCAGGCGCACCTGAAATTTCAGGCCTCGCTGCATGCGGACCGGAGCGCGGCCGAACTCAAGACCTCATCGTCCTGAGGCCCCCTCGGCGATCCGGCCGAGCCGGCGGGACACCGGCCCGGAGCGCTCGCCGCCGAAATGGATACCGGTTCGGCGTAAGCGAGCGTGTTGCATCACGGACTTGAAGCCGTTCCCGGTTGCAACGCGATCGGGAACGCCTCGAGGACACGGCTCGGCGGCGGAGCCCCGATCTCCGCCCCACCTGCGGGTGAGCCGTCAGCCGAGCCGTTCGATCCAGCCCTGCGCCTGCGTCCGGACGTTGTCCGGCGCGGTGCCGCCGTAGCTGGTACGGCTGGCCACCGAGTTCTCGACCCCGAGCACGGCGTAGACCGCGTCGGTGATGCGCGGCTCGGCCTCCTGCATCTCGGGCAGCGACAGCTCTTCCAGCCCGACGCCCTTGGCCGAGGCGGCGCCGACCAGCCGGCCGGTGACGTGGTGGGCCTGGCGGAACGGCAGGCCGAGCTCGCGCACCAGCCAGTCGGCGAGGTCGGTGGCGGTGGCGTAGCCGGAGCCGGCAGCCTGGCTAAGCACCCCGGCGTTGGGCTCCAGGTCCTTCACCATGCCGGTCATGGCGGCCAGGCACAGGGAGAGCGCCTGGAGGGCGTCGAACGTGCCCTCCTTGTCCTCCTGCATGTCCTTCGAATAGGCGAGCGGCAGCCCCTTCATCACCACCAGCAGGCCGGTGAGCGCGCCGATGATCCGGCCGGATTTGGCCCGCACCAGCTCGGCCGCGTCGGGGTTGCGCTTCTGCGGCATGATCGACGAGCCGGTGGTGTAGCCGTCCGACAGCTTGACGAAGTTGAACTGCGCCGAGGTCCAGACCACCAACTCCTCGGCGAAGCGCGAGAGATGCACGGCGCAGATCGAGGCGGCGGCCAGCGATTCCAGGGCGAAGTCGCGGTCGGCCACCGAATCCAGGGAGTTGGCGGTCGGCCGGTCGAATCCCAGCGCGGACGCGGTGGCGTGCCGGTCGATCGGGAAGGACGTGCCGGCGAGCGCCGCGGCGCCGAGCGGGCACTCGTTGAGCCGGGCGCGGGCGTCGCGGAACCGGCCGCGGTCCCGGGCCAGCATCTCGACATAGGCGAGGCAATGGTGGCCGAAGGTCACCGGCTGGGCCGACTGGAGATGGGTGAAGCCCGGCATCACCGTGCCGGCATGTTTCAGCGCCGTCTCGGCGAGCGCGCGCTGCAG
This sequence comes from Methylobacterium sp. WL18, assembly GCF_008040015.1. Classification (NCBI taxonomy): domain Bacteria; kingdom Pseudomonadati; phylum Pseudomonadota; class Alphaproteobacteria; order Hyphomicrobiales; family Methylobacteriaceae; genus Methylobacterium; species Methylobacterium sp. WL18. The sequence goes on from NZ_VRVD01000681.1 coordinate 1,815, forward strand.
GTCGGCGGCCTGCTGGTCGAGGGAATCGAGGGTGTCGCGCACCCACAACTTCATGTCGGTGGCGACCTGGTCGTTGCGCGAGCGCGCGGTGTGCAGGCGCCCGGCGGCCGGGCCGACGATCTCGGTGAGCCGGCTCTCCACCGACATGTGGATGTCCTCGAGCTCGCGCTTGAACACGAACCGGCCCGCCTCGATCTCGTCGCGGACGGACTTGAGCCCGGCCTCGATCGCGGCCACATCGTCTGCCGGGAGGATGCCGGCCGCGCCGAGCATCGCCACATGCGCCAGCGAGCCGCGGATATCCTGGGGCGCGAGGCGCTTGTCGAATCCGATGGAGGCGTTGATCTCCTCCATGATTTCCGCCGGGCCGCTGGCAAAGCGGCCGCCCCACATCCGGTTGCTCATGTCGATCCTTCCGCGCCCTGAACGTCCCGAGGGCCGAGCCTGATGCCCGGCCGCACATCCATCCTGGCCGGCGCGGGCCTCGCTGCGCTCGCCGTCCTTGGGACCGCCCTATACGGGAGCGGTCTCCTGCCCGGCAACATGGCCGGGGCGCCCCAGCCCTGCGCGGGGGCGGCGCAAGCGGTCGCCCGGGT
>NZ_VRVD01000682.1:0-2409 GCF_008040015.1 Methylobacterium sp. WL18
GCGGGGTGACCGGGGGCAGGGGGCGGCCGGTGGCGCGCTCGACCGCGCGCTCCATCGTGGTCATCACGGCGTCGGCTTCCGCGTGCCGGCCCGTTTCGGCGAGCCAGCGGGGCGATTCGGGCATGGAGCGGCGCACCGCGAGCACCACCAGCGACAGCAGGCCGACCACCACGAAGGCCCAGCGCCAGCCGAGATAGGGCAGCACGAAGAAGCTGATCGCCCCGGACAGGACGTAGCCCACCGCCCAGAACCCCTCCAGGATCGCGATGTATTTGCCGCGCACGGGGGCCGGGACGATCTCCGAGACCATCGCCTGCGCCACCGGCGCCTCGCCGCCGACGCCCACCCCGATCAGGAACCGGCAGGCCATCAGCACGGGCAGGCTCCAGGCGGCCGCGGCCGCGAGGCTCGCCAGGCCCCAGACCACCATGGTCACCTGGAACACCGCCTTGCGGCCGAACCGGTCGGAGGCGGTGCCGGCGACGATGTTGCCGACGAGCTGGCCCGCGAAGGTCATGGCGGCGAGCTGGCCGGCCTCCGTGGGGGTCAGCCCGAAGGCCACCACGATCGAGCCGAGCAGGAAGGTCAGGAGCGCCACGTCGATCTGGTCGACCAGCCAGGCGGACGCGATGACCGCGAAGATCCTGCGCTGGTAGCGCGACATCGGCAGCCGTTCGAGGCGCGCGGCGATGTCCGAGACGACCGGTCGCCCGTCCCCCTGAGATGTGTCGGCCAGCGGCACGGCGGATCCTTCCTCGACACCCGGACCGCCGCACGCGGTCCCGTCCCGACCCGGTACAGCAGGGCCGGCCGCCGGAACAGGCATGACGGCGGACAGGCATGGCGGCGGACAGGCATGGCGGCATCCCGGATCCGGCCTATCTGCCCGGGCGCACCCGGACACTGGACCCGCGATGGATGATGCTCCCTCGGCCGCGCAGCACGGCCGCTACCGCTACAGCGCCCTCCCGGACCGGCCGGTCTACGACTGGCCCGGGGGAAGGCGGCTCGCGGTCTATGTCGGGCTCAACCTCGAGACCTTCGATTTCGGCTCGGGGCTCGGGGCCGAGCTCGCCCCGGGCGGGCCGCAGCCCGACGTGCTCAACTACGCCTGGCGCGACTGGGGCAACCGGGTCGGGGCCTGGCGGCTGCGGGACACCCTCGACGGCCTCGGCCTGCCCGCGAGCGTGCTGGTCAACAGCCGGCTCTACCGGGACTGCCCGGGCCTGATCGAGGCGTTCCGGGCGCGCGGCGACGAGATCGTCGGGCACGGCCGCACCAATGCCGAGCGGCAGGGCACCCTGTCCGAGGCGGAGGAGCGCGCCCTGATCGCGGACGCCACCGCGATCCTGACCCGGGAGGAGGGCCGGGCGCCGGCCGGCTGGCTCGGCCCCTGGATCTCGCAGTCGCGGGTGACGCCGGACCTGCTCGCCGAGGCCGGCTACCGCTACCTGCTCGACTGGTGCCACGACGACCAGCCGACCTGGATGGCGACCCGGGGCGGCGGCCGGATCCTGGCCGTGCCGTATCCCCAGGAGCTCAACGACATCCCGGCGATCGTCGCCCGCAAGGAGACGGGCCGCCACTTCGCCGACGCGCTCGTCGACGCCTTCGACGAGATGCTGGAGCAATCCGCCGCGGCGCCCCTGGTGATGGGCATCGCGCTCCATCCCTACATCGTCGGCCAGCCCCACCGGCTGCGGCCGCTCCGGGCGGCGCTCGCCCATGTCGCGGCCCATCGGGACCGGGTCTGGATCACCACGGCGGGCGCGATCGCCGCGCACGCCGTGGCGGCGTCCGGCTGACCGGAGCCGGGACCACCGGCCCCGATACCGGCACCAGAACCGGCCGATGGCCCGATCTCGGACCCGATGTGCAGGACGAGCCATCGGGTTTTCGCGCGCATATCGGCGCGAAAACCGGCCCTGTCCGTGCGCGATAACGACCCCGGTCGCGATTTTCTCGCGATCAGCCTTGCTGCCGCCATCGTTGCCCCGGAGGCGGCGGCATCCGCGCCCATCGACAACGCCGCCGCGCACGCCGCCATGTCCGACACCAGGTCCGACGCCCGGGACCCGTACCGCCTCGCGGCCGTGGCCGTGGCCGGCGCCGTCCCCGATCCCGCGCCGGAACCGGGCTTCGAGGACCTTCTCCGCATGGCCCGCCGGGCCTGCGGGGCTCCGATGGCCCTGCTCAGCCTCGACACCGGGGACCGGCCCCGGTCCGAAGCCGCCGACGGGTTCGGGGCCGGCAGCCTTTCGCCCGCAGGCAGCCTTTCGCCCGCCCTCAGCCTTCCCGGAGCCGCCCTCGCCGGTATCCTCGCGCGTATCCCCGACGGCCCGGGTCTTCTGGTCGTTCCCGACCTGACGGCGGATGCGCCGGCCCACGCCGGCCCGCGCCGCGCGGGCG
>NZ_VRVD01000683.1:0-2403 GCF_008040015.1 Methylobacterium sp. WL18
CCTAGATCTACACTGAGTATTTGGTCGGCAGCGTCTGATTTTTATATGAGACTGGGCAGCGCCACGCTGAGCACCAGCGCACTGCCGGCGGCCGTGAGGAAGCCGCGCCGCGATGCGGCGCGCGGCAGCTTTTCGACCACGGTCACGGCGTCCGCCGGGGCCGGAGCGAGGAACCGTTCCAGAAACTGTTCCATGCCGCCCTCCTCAGGCCGCGGCCTGCCGCACGGCGGCGGCGATGGCGTTGTAGGTTCCGCAGCGGCACAGGTTGGTCATCGCGTCGGCGATGTCGGCATCGGTGGGGCGCGGCGTCTGCTTGAGCAGGGCGGTCGCGGCCATGACCTGACCCGACTGGCAATAGCCGCATTGCGGCACCTGCAGCGACACCCAGGCCGCCACGACCTTCCGGCCGACCGCGTCCTGCTCCACCGCCTCGATCGTGGCGACGGGCTGCGTGCCGACGCTCTCGATCGGGATCTGGCAGGAGCGCGTCGCCTGCCCGTCGAGCAGCACCGTGCAGGCCCCGCATTGGCCGATGCCGCACCCGTACTTGGTGCCGGTCAGGCCGAGCGTATCACGCAGGACGAACAGTAATGGCGTATCGGGCTCGGCATCGACTGCATGTTGGCGACCATTGATCGACAGGTTCACCATGATCGTGTCCGTCCGAATATCAGCAGGGCCTGCACCATGCTTAAGCGTGGCCCTGCCCGCCGCCTACGCCATAAAGGCCTCGTTTTCGGACATGGTCCGCGTCACATCACGGCAAGCGGCCCGGCGGCCTGGCGGATCCGCCGGGGAACCTCGCCGTAGACCCGGAGGAACGACCGGCGCATCCGCTCGCGGTTGGCGAACCCGACCGCCTGGGCGATCGCCTCCAGCGGCAGCCGGCTCTCCTCCAGCATCAGCTTGGCCGCCTCGACCCGGATCGTCTCGACCGCCTTGGCCGGCGAGGTTCCGGTCTCGGCGCGGAACAGGCGCGTCAGCTGGCGCGGGCTCAGGCAGGCCACCGCCGCCAGGTCCTCGGCGGTCAGGGACTTGGGGAGGTTGCGGCGGGCGTAGGCCAGGACGCTCTGGATCCGATCGGTCGGCGGATCGACATCGAGCAGGGCCGAGCGCTGCGCCTGGCCGCCGGACCGGCGCCGCTCCATCACCAGCCCCCGGGCGACCGAGGTGGCGAGGTCCCGGCCGTGGTCGCGCTCGACCATGCCGACCGCGAGGTCGATGGCCGCCGACATGCCGGCCGAGGTCCAGATGTTGTCGTCGGCGATGTAGATCTTGTCGACGTCGAGCTTGCAGGCGGGGTAGCGCGCGCGGAAATGGGCCGCGAAGTACCAATGCGTGGTCGCGCGCCGCCCGTCGAGGATACCCGCATCGGCCAGGATGAAGGCCCCCAGGCACAGGCCGGCGAGCCGGCGGGTCGATTGCGCGGCGGCGCGGATATAGGCGGCGAGCCCCGGCGCGGTCGTCGGGATGCCGACGCCGGCCGCGACCAGGATCGGGGCGACGGCGTCCGGCTCGGCCAGCGGCTCGGTGGCGACGTCGGCGCCCAGGCCGGCCCGGAGCCGGCCGCCGAACTCGGAATGCAGGCGGACGTCGTAGAGCTTCTCGCCCGCATACCAGTTCGCCATCTCGAACGGCGAGGTCACGGCCAATCCCATGAAGTCGAAATCGGGGCAGAGGACGAGGCCGATGCGACGCGCCGCTGCCATGATGAACCGTCCCGTTCCGCCCCGGTATCGGATTTTGTATTAGCATTCCTTTCGGCATAGGGCGAACGGTAGAAGCACATCCCGACGGGCGCGACGCGGTTTTCGCACCGGATACGGATCAACCGCCGCGCCGAGGGAGCGCATGACCGAGACACGCGCCGCGGATCCTTCGCGCGGGCCGCGAGATCTTGAAGCCCGCCGGGCCCATCGGAAACACCGATCGGTCGATCCCTCAGTGAAGCAGGACGTCCCCGGAGATCGTACGGAGTTCGGCGGGCGTCACGAGCTGGCAGTGCATGACCTTCACCGAATGCACCGGGCCATCCAGCTTCTCCTGCCAGAAGGCCAGGAACTTCTTCAATTCGGGCAGTTGAGGAAACAGATCGAGCTGCTGCCAGATGAATGTCTGGAGAAGATGCGGATAATCGGGAAGGTGGTAAAAGATTTCCGCCGTCGTCAGGCTGTATCCGTCGATCCAAGAGGGTCGCTTTATCGAGGTCGCCATCACCCAACTCACGCAAGCCGGTTGACCGAGACGCCAGGCTAACCCAGGCGGTTTGCCACCTCAAGGAAGCGGTTGGCGATGATCCCGCGGTTCGACGGAAGCTGGTGCCGCCCCGCGCCCGCGTGAACACGAAAGCTTGCGGGGCGAGGGCCGGCGGATGGCGCCGGGCGCGTCGTGGCGCAGGACGGC
>NZ_VRVD01000684.1:0-2402 GCF_008040015.1 Methylobacterium sp. WL18
CGCCCGGCCGCGCAGGCCTCGGCGATGTGGCCGAGCGTATCGGACCCCTCATCGCCGTAGGCGGCGGCGTCCGGGGCGCCGCCGATGCCGACGGAATCGAGGACGATGAGGAGGGCGCGCGCCATGGTCAGGCGGGCTCCAGCTCTGCGGCGACATCGCTGTCGAGGGCGAAGGCGGCCTTGAACAGCGCCCTTGTGTAGGGTGTCTGCGGATCGGAAAAGATCGTCTCCGCGGGGCCTTCCTCGACCACCCGGCCGTTCTGCATCACCACCACGTAGTTCGCGAGCGCCCGCACCACCTTCAGGTCGTGGCTGATGAACAGGTAGGCCAGCCCGCGCTCGCGCTGCAGGTCGCGCAGCAGCGTCACGATCTGCGCTTGCACCGAGCGGTCCAGCGCCGAGGTCGGCTCGTCCAGCACGACGAAACGGGGGTTGAGCACCATCGCCCGGGCGATGGCGATGCGCTGGCGCTGGCCGCCGGAGAATTCGTGCGGGTAGCGGTCCATGGCGGCCGGGTCGAGGCCGACATCGGTGAGCGCCTTCGAGACCACCGCCCGCCGCTCGGCCCGGGACCGCGCGGTGCCCTGCACGATCAGCCCCTCGGCGACGATGTCGGCCACCGACATGCGCGGCGAGAGCGAGCCGTAGGGGTCCTGGAAGACCACCTGCATGTCCTTCCGGAGCGGGCGCATCTGCGCCACGGTGAAGCCGTCGATGGCCTGGCCCAGGAACACGATCGGGCCTTCGGAGCCGGTGAGCCGCAGCAGGGCGAGGCCCAGCGTGGTCTTGCCGGACCCGGATTCACCAACGACACCAACGGTTTCGCCCGCCTTCACCGTGAGCGAGACCCCGTCCACCGCTTTGACGTGGCCGGTGACGCGCCGGAACGCGCCAGCCTTCAGCGGGAACCAGACCTTGAGCGGGCCGGCCTCCACCAGGGGGGTCGCGTCGGCCGGGACCGGGTTGGCCCGGCCCTTCGGTTCCGAGGCGATCAGGCGGCGGGTATACTCGTGTTGGGGGTCGGCGAAGACCGCCTTGGTCTGGCCGGCCTCGACGATCTTGCCCTTCAGCATCACGCAGACCCGGTCGGCGATGCGCTCGACGATGCCGAGATCGTGGGTGATGAACAGCAGCGCCATGCCGAGCCGCTTCTGGAGGTCGGCCAGCAGCGCCAGGATCTGGGCCTGCACCGTCACATCGAGGGCGGTGGTCGGTTCGTCGGCGACCAGCAGGTCCGGTTCGCAGGCCAGCGCCATGGCGATCATCACCCGCTGGCGCTGGCCGCCGGAAAGCTCGTGCGGGTAGGCGCCCAGGCGGCGCGCGGCATCGCGCAGGCCAACCAATTCCAGGAGCTCGAGAATCCGCGCCCGGGCGGGCTTGCCGGTGAGGCCGCGGTGGAGCCCCAGCACCTCGCCGATCTGCCGCTCGATCGTGTGGAGCGGGTTGAGCGAGGTCATCGGCTCCTGGAACACCATGGTGATGTCGGCGCCGCGCACGTCGCGCATCTGGCGTTCCGGCAGGGTCGTCAAGTCCCTGCCCTTGAACAGGATTTTCCCGCTCTGGCGCGCCGCGCCGTCGAGCAGCCGCAGGATCGCCAGGGCGGTCACGGACTTGCCGGAGCCCGATTCGCCCACCAGCGCCACGGTCTCGCCCCGGTGGATCGTGAAGCCGATCGAGTCCACCGCCGCCGTCTCGCCTGCGCGGGAGCGGAAGGCGACGGACAGGCCCTCGACGGACAGGAGCGGCGGGGTTTCGGCCTCTGACATGGGACCCTTATAGCGCGGCCGGGACCCTAGCCTACCCGCCCGCGGATGCGCGATCATGCGCGGTGATCGCAGCGGAGGGACGCGCCATGCCCGGGATCGACGAAGAATTGGCCGCCCATCTTCGGCTTCCCTTCGGAGAGTCTTCGCGGCCTGCGGCCAGACTTCGCGTTTCCGGGTCCGGCGCCCTGCCCTCCGCGTTCCGGGTGACCGACCTCGCCGCGGCCTCGATTGCAGCCGCCGGCCTGGCGCTCGCGGAAGTTGCGGGCCTCGACGGGCCGATCGCGGTGGACCGGCGACTCGCTTCGTTCTGGTTCGCGACGTCGCTGCGGCCGGATAGCTGGCGGGTGCCGGCGCCCTGGGATCCGGTGGCCGGGGACTACCGGACCCGGGACGGCTGGATCCGGCTCCACACCAACGCCCCGCATCACCGGGCTGCGGCCGAGCGGGTGCTGGGATCCCGGGCCGACCGGGCCGGCATGGCGGGGGCGGTGGCCGGCTGGGACAAGGCGGACCTGGAGGCGGCGGTGGTGGCCGAGGGCGGTTGCGCGGCCGAGATGCGTGGATCGGAGGATTGGGTGGCCCATCCCCAGGGCCGGGCGGTGGCGGCCGAGCCCCTGGTGGCGTTCGATCCGGCCTC
>NZ_VRVD01000685.1:0-2391 GCF_008040015.1 Methylobacterium sp. WL18
GCGGCCGACCGGGCGGCGGCCGAGGCGCTCCTGGCCTCGGTCAAGGAGCGGGCCGAGAACGTCATGATCGTCGACCTGCTGCGCAACGACCTGTCCCGGGTCTGCGCGCCGGGCAGCGTCGCCGTGCCCACCCTGTGCGGGCTGGAGACCTACGCCAACGTCCACCACCTCGTCTCGGTGGTGACCGGGACGCTCCGCGACGGGCTCGACGCCCTCGACCTGCTGGCGGGCACCTTCCCCGGGGGCTCGATCACCGGGGCCCCAAAAATCCGCGCCATGGACATCATCACCGAGATCGAGGGCGACGCCCGGGAGCTCTATTGCGGCGCCATCGGCCGGATCGGCTTCGACGGCGCGCTGGATACGTCGATCGCGATCCGCACCGTGTTCATGGACGAGACCCGGGCGGTCCTGCAGGCCGGGGGCGGGGTGACCCTGCTGTCGGAGCCCGGCCCGGAATACGACGAGACCCTGGCCAAGGCCGCCCGGGTGTTCGAGGCCTTCGCATGATCCTCGTCCTCGACAACTACGACTCCTTCGTCTTCAACGTCGTCCGCTACCTGGAGGAGTTGGGCGAGACGGTCCGGGTCGTGCGCAGCGACGCGCTGGACGTCGCCGGCATCCGGGCGCTCGCCCCGGACGCCCTGGTGATCTCGCCGGGCCCCTGCACCCCCGCGGAGGCCGGCATCTCGCTGCCGGCGATCCGCGACCTGTCCGGCCAAGTGCCGATCCTCGGGGTCTGCCTCGGCCACCAGGCGATCGGCGCGGTTTTTGGCGGCACGGTCGAGCGCGCCAAGCGTCCCCTGCACGGGCAGGCAACGCCGATCGCGCATCAGGGCGAGCGGCTGTTTTCCGGACTTCCGGCGCCGATGCCGGTGGGCCGCTACCACTCCCTGGTGGTCACCCCCGGTCCCGAGATGGACAGGCACCTCTCGGTCGACGCGGTCTCGCAGGAGGGCGAGGTCATGGCGCTCTCGCACCGGACCCACCCGACCTACGGCATCCAGTTCCACCCGGAATCGGTGCTGACCGAGGGCGGCCACGCCCTGTTCGCCAATTTTTTAGGACTGGCCCGCGCTTGGCGGGGCGAGCACGGGCGCGACGATGCTGTGGCGTGACGGGGCGATCGTCCCCGGGACGCAGGCATCCCTGGACCACACCGATCGGGGCCTGACGCTCGGCGACGGCCTGTTCGACACGGCGCTCGCGCTGGGCGGCCGGGTCGCCTTCGAGGACGCCCATATCGCCCGGCTCGTCGCCGGGGCGGAGACCCTCGGGATCCCCGCCGAGGCGGAACGGGTCCGCGCCGCCATGCGGGCGCTCGCCGGGCAGGGTAGGGGAGACGCGGACAGGCTGGCGATCCGCACCACCCTCACCCGCGGCTCCGGACCGCGCGGGCTGAAGCCGCCGGCGGATCCGCATCCGACCCTGTTCGCCACCGCTGCGCCGAGCGCCAGGAGCGCGGCCTTCGCGCCCCTGCGGCTGTGGCCGACCGGGATCGCCCGCAACGACACCTCGCCCGCCGCCCGGCTAAAGACCTTAGGGTATCTGGACGCCGTGCTGGCCGCCCGCGAAGCCGCCGCTTCGGGCTTCGACGAATCCCTGTTCTGCAACACCCGCGGCCGCGTCGCCTGCGCGGGCACCGGCAATGTCTTCGCGGTGCTCGGCGACCGGCTGGTCACGCCGCCGCTGGCGGACGGCGTGCTCGCCGGGATCATCCGCGCGGAGGTGCTGGGGCTGGCGGGGGCGTGCGGATTGCGCCCGGAGGAGGGCTCCCTGAGCCTGTCCGAACTCCTCGGCGCCGAGGCCGTGTTCGTCACCAACTCCCTGCGGCTGCTGGCCCCCGTGACCGCCATCGGCGCCACCGCCTTCGCCAGCGCGGAACACCCGGGCGTCGCCCGGCTGATGGCGGCGATCCGAACCGCACTCGCCCGCGCCTGCGGCGTCACGGAAGACAAGGTCGGATGACTGGACCGGACACCGAGGCCTGGCGCCGCCGGCTGCGCTACGCGCTCGCCCTGATCTATGCCGGCATCGGGATCGTCCACCTCGTGGCCGCCGACGCGATGCTGCCGCTGATGCCGGACTGGGTGCCGGCGCCGCGCCTGGTGATCCTGGCCACCGGCCTGTGCGAGATCGCCGGGGCGATCGGCCTCCTGACCCGGTCGCTGCGGCGGGCGGCCGCGATCGGGCTCGCCCTCTACGCGGTCTGCGTCTACCCGGCCAACCTGAAGCACGCCTTCGAGGCCGTCCACGTCGACGGAATCCCGGATTCCTGGTGGTACCATGGGCCCAGGCTGGCGTTTCAGCCGGTCTTCGTCTGGGCGGCGCTCTGGGCCGGCGGCCTGATCGACTGGCCGTTCGGCGCGCGCCGCCGCTGAGGCGCCGGCC
>NZ_VRVD01000686.1:0-2376 GCF_008040015.1 Methylobacterium sp. WL18
GGGTGTGAGCGAGGAAGTGGGCGGCGGCGCCGGCCGCGCAGCAGGCGGCACCCAGGCCGATGGTCAGCGACGACATCGCAATCCCTCCTCATCGCGCGCCGCCGCCGACGACCACGACGTCGAACCGGTCGGATGATGTGGTGAGCATGCGGGTGATTACGCGGGCGCGGCCGGAACGGTCAACGCATCCGGCCGCGGGACCCTTGGATCGAACCAGGGAATCGACGCGCTCGACGGCTGTGTCCCACGCATGGCGGGGCAGGGGGCCATGAACAGGGCGCAGTATTCGATGCAGTCCCGATGAGCGCAGTACGATTTCTTGCCGCCGGAGCTTCGGAAATTCTAGACGGCGCGCAGACAGACAAGCTCTCGCGCACGCTTGCCAGTGCTTTCGCGTCGTGTCAGCCTGCCAACGAGATGAAATCCTGAACGGACAACGACGTCCGACAGGCCCCGGGACCGGGACTGTTTCGCAGCGTCGGCGGGCGGCGCGCGATGAGGAGGGATTGCGATGTCGTCGCTGACCATCGGCCTGGGTGCCGCCTGCTGCGCGGCCGGCGCCGCCGCCCACTTCCTCGATCACACCCACCGCAAGGAAGGCCTGTTCGGCCTGGCGGCCTTCGGGCTGCTGCTGACTGGGATGTTCCTCAGCCGGTCATAGGCGGGCGTGGCGGTCGAAATCGGGGGTCACCTGTTCCCTGCCCGCATCCCGAGGCGCGACCTCATCCAACGCGAGCCGGGCCCGGACGCCTCATCCCCTCCCTGGATGAGAGCGAGGACGGGAGATGCCGACCGGGCCTCCGCTCACCCGGTCATGGCCGTGGCGGTGTAGCCGGCCTTGGTGAGGGCGTCGGCGATCACCAGGGCCTGGGCGTCGGTGCGGATCGCGACACGCCCGGATTCCCGGTCCACCTCGACCTCGGCTCCCGGGTCGATCCGGTTGACCGTGCGGGTCACCGCGGCGGCGCAGCCGTCGCAGGTCATGCCCTCCACCTGCATCAGCAGGTCGGCGCGTGTCTCGTCCATCCGGGCCTCCATCAACCGTGTCACCGGCATCCCTGTGACGGGCCATGTCGGAGCGCGGCGCAGCCGGCGCAAGACGCCTCAGAATTGAGCGGGCATGCGGAACGCGTAGTCGACCTTCAGGCCGAACTGGAACTGGTCGGGGTTGCCGAACGGCCGGCGCACCAGCGGGCTGTCGCCGGACGCGCCCAGGATCCGGGCGTAGCCGGCATAGGCCGTGTAGGCCCAAGTCTCGCTCTGGGTGTAGGTCACGGCGCCGAGCACGCCGGCCGAGTAGAAGCCGCCGGGATTGTACGGGGTCACGCGGCCGTTGAGCGCGGCCTCGGCCGGCGACACGCCGAAATACTTCCGGGCGTAGCTGGCATCGCCGACGTTGAGGCGCGGGCCGATCGAGAACAGGAACGCACCCGTGGGCATCAGGTAGTCGGCGGCCAACGAGCCGACCGTGCCGTGATGCCCGTACACGCCCTGGCGGATTTCCACGCGGGTGCGGATGGACGGAGAGGGGTAGAACTCGGCGAACACGCCGGGCTCCAGGGCGATCCGCGCATCCCGGAATCCGAACAGGTGGCGCCGGTCGTCGCCGTAATAGCGGCCGGGCACGATCCGGGCGGTCGGGCCGATCCGGAACACCGGATCGTCGTAGAACGAGACGCTGAAGCCGTCATCCGGGGTCGAGAAGCGGCGCGGCTCGCCGGCCTTGCGGATGTCGATCGAGGGATAGCCGACCGCGGTGTAGTCCGAGGCGCCGGGATAGCGCGGGATCGCCTGGAGCGAGGCGCTGATCGTGACGATCCAGGTGCTCGGATCGACGGCGCCCGGGTCGAGCTGCGTGAAGACCGGCCCGCGGCGCGCGGGCGCCGCCTCAAGATCTGCCGCGCGGGTCGGGGCGGCGGCGAGGACCAGAACGAGGGCGCCGACGGACGAGCCGACACGGCGGAGAGAACGGGGCATCGGAACGCACTTCGGAACGCTTGAAGACACTGTGGCCATAGCCGCGCTTTATGGCGCCTTTTCTTTCCATCCACATGAGCGCCCCGCGCAATCGTCTTCCGATCACTCGCAAACCGCCCGGCCGTGACGATTCCGCAACGTTCCGGCTGGCTCCGGCACCACACCGGGCGGAATTCGCGTCCGCTCGCCTTGCCGCCGCGGCCGCACGGCGACAAAGATCATCGAATCGGTCTTCGCCCGCCGAATCATCCCGGGACTTCCCCCGGCGGCCGGTGCGTGACCCGGGTAGGTGTTTTTGAAGATGGTCCCGGTCCTCGGCCGGTACGCGGGGCTGTTGGCGGCCGGGCTCCTGGCGCTCGTCGTGCTCGGGCCGCTGGCGGTGTTCGCGCCGCTCATGAG
>NZ_VRVD01000687.1:0-2374 GCF_008040015.1 Methylobacterium sp. WL18
TGCTCGGCCTCCTCGGCCGCCCTGCGGGCGACGCTCTCCTTGATGCGCTCGACCGCGCGACCGACCGCGCCGATCTCGTCGCCGCGCCGCGCCTCCGCGATGGTGGCGTCGATCTCGCCCTTCGCCATACGCTGCAGGACGGCCACGAGGCTGCCGAGGGGCCGCGTCACGCCGAACACGATGATGGCGCCCGAGAGGGCCAGGGCGGCGAGCAGGCCCGCAGCCACCGAACCGATCAGGACGAGACGCGCCTGCTTGGCCGCGGCCTCGGTGGCGTTCTTTCCGTCGGCGAGCCGGGCATCGACCCGCCCCTCGTAGACCCGCGCGGTCTGGTCGAACCGCTTCGCGACCGGCTGGCTCGTCACCATGGCCAGCTGCGTGGCGGCAGCCCGATCGTTCTTCAACGCGAGCGCGTTGGATCTGTCGAGGACGTCGTAATACTCCCGCGCGATCGTGCCGATCTCGAGCAGCAGGTCCCGCACCTCCTTCTTCAGCGCGCCCGCGGCGAGCGTCGCGATGTCGTCCGCCGTGCCCTTCACCGCGTCGCGATACGCCTTCTCGAAGTCGGACATCTCGTTGTCCGGCTGACCGATGATGATCGCGCGGTTCATCAGGCCGGCGGTCTGCACGTTCTGCCGAACCCGCGAGAACGCCTCCAACCGCGCGACGTAATAATCCACCAGCACGTGGTTACGCTCGGTGATATCCCCCAACATACTGAGCGTATAATAGGTTGTCCCGACGCTCATGAACGCCATGATAAAGATCGGCACGCACATTTTGTACGCAATCTTAAATTTCTCGAATATTTTCATATGGAAAGATTCTCGGATTTCTCGTTGTGTCGAGTTTAAAATCCGAAACCAGGATCAATCAAGCGGCTTGACAGGGTAATTTTTTGCGTATCACTATGAAACTAAATGAAAAGTCGCCTTGCGATTTAAGTGAAAAACACAAGAATGGAATTTCGACGAATAAATTTCCATCAAGAGCACGGATTTTATGACCAGGCATTTCTAAACAACAAAATACTGGGCGAAATGTCGTGATGAAGGCCCGAATAATTTGGTACGCATGCCCAATGCGACGCCATCTCCTCATCCCCGGGCGCGACATCCTCCATCGGCAGCGACCGAATCAGTATCCGCCGTGCGGACATGCGATCAACAGCCATAAATTCAATAAAAATTCCCGCACAAGTATTTTTGTTGATTGTTCACACCCGAACAGCCTGGTAGATTTGCAAGATAGAACTTGACAGGGAACTCACGCGCCGTGCCCCCGACAGACAGCGAGATGAGCGAGATGAGCGCCGGCCTCGCGCTCGATATGGTCGGTCGCGCCTATCTCGCCCTGGCCCTCCTCTACGAGACCGCACATCCGGGCGAGTTCGACGGCGTCCAGCAGAAGATTCGCGCGTTCGTCGAAGACAATTTCCGCATCATCCAGGAGACCAGCGGCCGCGAGACCCTGGCAGCCGGGACGGTCGAGGGCGCGGCCCACTTGGTGAACGGCATCTTGGTCGAGGTCGAGAGCAAGATCGCGACGATGATCCGGCCGACCCGTTACATGCGCGGCTGAGCCGCGCATGGAGCGCACGCGACACGACCGGCCGTGCCGGCTGAGGCCCGTATCAGGGCCTACCCCCCGATCCCGACGATGATCACACCGCGGCTTTGATAGGGGGCCATGCACGCGCGCTCCGGTGCGGGAGAGGGGGCCCGCGCGTGATCCGCGTCCGTGCCGCCAGGCCCGATCCGGGCATCCGGTAGCCCTCGTCATGGAACGCAAGCGGAGCGGACGTCGCCCAGAGGCCCTCCGGCCGGCCGCGCGAGCCCCTGTCGCCGATCGCGCGCGGGGCGTCCGGCCGACGAATACCGGACTGTTGCAGTTGAGCCATGAGGCCGTGATAAATCTCGCGCTGCGCTTGGGCGGCGACATTGGCCCTAGTCCGAAGCATCGACAGTGTTAATAGAGCATGTTAGTCCCCGACTAGGGACGGAAACAAGATTATCGACGCGATGAAGATCAGCGATGATTGTGACCAGGGCTCACGTAGTGCGGATGTAGCACTCGAGGTTTTGGCGCGGGCCTATCATGCCCTGGCAGTCGTCTATGAACTCTCGAGCCCCGGCGCCTACCTGGCACTGCATGGAAAGATGATGCCGTACCTGCTGGACAGTTTCCGGAACGCCGAGGCGGCGCGGACCGGCGATCCGCACACCGCCGCGTTGTTCAGCGCCGCGCTGGAGCGGGTCCGCTGCGCGCTGGACGACGTCCAGTGCGACGTCTCGGCCGTCCGGTCCCGGACCGGCGAGCGCGATCGCTGACGACGCCGGCGACGGCGGCGCGATCTCAGGGCGCCGGCGTCAGG
>NZ_VRVD01000688.1:0-2374 GCF_008040015.1 Methylobacterium sp. WL18
AGGTCGGACAGGGTCCGGACCAGCCCGGCCGTGCGCAGGGCCGCCGGGCCCATGAGCGCGCCGGGCTCGCTGGTCCCGACCTCGATCGGCGCCCCGATCAGCGCGATCCGGTGCGCATCCTCTCGGCTGGTGTCGCTCGTCATCCGGTCCCCTCAAGTGCAGGTGGAGGCTCGTGCGCCCGACCGATGCTCTAGGCGCACTCGAAGGGCGGGCCAACGATTCGCTTCCGCATCGCCCGACCGCCCGCAAGCCGCGGGCCGCGCTAGCCTCGGCACCGTGGTATTCTGCATGCGGGCGAATTCCGGACCGATCGGTTCACGGGACGAACCGGCAGGGCAGCTGCTGAATCGTCACGTAGACACCTGTATTGGATGGCATTTTTCGTACGGATCCAAGTGTCCATGTATGTCCGACTGTATTTTTGCGAACACAGCATTCCTCTAACTATTGAATATTATTGGGGCACGGTAGATTGAGTTTTGCGTTATAATTCCATGGTTTGCAGCCAAAATTTACGGGATCTTAGTGGCATTGCTCTAAGGTTGCGGCGCTCTCTCTAAGAAAACGATGTAGGATAGCCATGGTGGTGCTTTCGCGGCTGAGTTCTCGCCTGCCGGCGATGACGATCGGCTTGGCCCTGCTCAGCGCCACCGCGATGGGCGGCTTCAGCTGGTATTCCGCCAAGTCCGGCCTGATCGACGCGGCGAACGAGCGGCTGCAGCTCGCCGCGGCGGCGCGCCGCGACGGGATCGAGCTGGTGGCGGACCGGATGCAGGCCGACTTCCTGGCTACGTCGGCGCATCCGCAGATCGTCTCGAACTTCCCCGACCTGATCGAGAACCTCGACCCCGCCAAGCCGGACACGGCCGCGGTCATCGAGGCGTTCCAGGCGCCGCCGACCGCCGAGGCGCGGGTCGCCCTCGACGGCACCGGCATGTATGGGCGCCGGCACGTGAAGGTGCAGGAGACGGCGCGCAAGCTCATCACGCAGCCCGGCTACGCCGACCTGCTGTTCCTCGATGATGCCGGCCGTGTCGTGTACACCACCACCAAGGGCAAGGATTTCGGCCTGGCGGTGACCGAGGACGCGCTGAAGGATACGGCGCTCGCGCGTCTCGTCCAACGCCTCAAGGCCGCCGACCCGAGCGCCGTGCTGTACGAGGATTTTTCGGCCTATCCGGTGGACGGCGTCCCGGCCGCCTTCATCGGCCGCGCCATGACCAAGCGGGCGAACGTCGCCATGGGCACGGCCCAGGCCGCCGAGCGGATCGGCTTCATCGCCATGCGGGTGACGCCGACGCTGTTCGATCAGGCGCTCGCCAAGCGGACCGGCCTCGGCGAGACCGGTCAGGTGCTGGCCGCCGGCGCGGACGGGCGCCTGCGCAGCAACCCGCCCCTCAACGCCACCGTGAAGGCCGGCAGCGAACTCACGCCGCTCGGGATCGAGGCAAGTCGGCTTAAGGCGGGCGGAAGCTTCGACTTCGCCGCCGCGGACGGCCCGCACATGGCGGCGGCCTCGCCGGTCAGCGTGCTCGGCGCCCCCTGGATCGTGGTCGCGGAGCAGTCGCAGGCCGAGGCGATCGACGCCGTGCGGGCGCTCTCCCGCAACCTGCTCCTGATCGGGTTCTGCGTTCTCGCGGGGACGGCGGTGCTCGGCCTGCTGCTGGCGCGCTCGATCGTGTCACCGCTCGGCGCCCTGACCCGCGCGCTCAAGGCGCTCGCCGAACGCCAGGCGCTCAGCGACGTGCCCGGCAGCCGACGCCGGGACGAGATCGGCGACATCGCCCGCGCCGTGGTCATCATCCGCGACGTGTCGCTGGAGGATGCGGCGCAGCAGCTGCAGACCACCGAGGCGGCGCGGCTGCGCGAGGAGCAGGCCCGCCGGGCCATGCTGCAGGATCTCGCGAACGGCTTCGAGATGTCGGTGGGCGGCATCGTCGAGGGGCTGACCCGGGGCGTGGCGGCCCTGCAGGGCGCGTCCGGCACCATGCGGGTCGCCGTCAGTGGCACCTCCGAACGATCCACCAGCGTCGCCAGCGCCGCGCGCCAGACCGCCGACAACGTCGATGCCGTGGCTGCGGCCGCCGAGGAACTCGGCGCGACCGTGCAGGAGATCGGGCGTCAGGTCGAGCAGGCGGCCGGCATGTCGGCCACCGCGGTCGGCGAGGCCAAGCGGGCCGAGGGCACGATGGCGGATCTCGCCGCCGCAGCCACCCGGATCGGCGACGTGGTCGGCATGGTCTCGACCATCGCGGGCCAGACCAACCTGCTGGCCCTGAACGCCACGATCGAGGCCGCCCGCGCCGGCGAGGCCGGCCGCGGCTTCGCGGTGGTGGCGGCCGAGGTCAAGGAACACGCGACCCAGCCCAGCCGG
>NZ_VRVD01000689.1:0-2371 GCF_008040015.1 Methylobacterium sp. WL18
CCCTGGCGCAGACCCCGGCCGCCCGCGTCTACGAGACCCCGCCCAAGGACCGGCCGATCACCGATGCCGAGGCGGCCCGCGCGGCCCAGCTCGCCGCCAACGAGCACATCAAGATCGCCAGCGGCTACCTCCGCGGCGGCCTCGCCGACGGCCTGCTGAAGCACGCCACCGGGGCGATCTCCGAGGATGACGGGCAGCTCGTGAAGTTCCACGGGATGTACATGCAGGACGACCGCGACCTGCGCCCGGAGCGGACCAAGAAGAAGCTCGACAAGGCCTACAGCTTCATGATCCGCCTGCGCATCGCCGGCGGCGTGATCAGCCCGAAGCAGTGGCTGGTCCTCGACGACATCGCGGTGACCTATGCGGGCAGCGCCCTGCGGGCGACCACGCGCCAGACGTTCCAGTATCACGGCGTGATCAAGTCGAACCTCAAGCGCACGATGGCGGCCATCGACGCGGCCCTGCTCGACACGATCGCGGCCTGCGGCGACGTCAACCGCAACGTCATGGCGGCGACCAACCCGGCTCAGGCGGGCGCCCACAAGGCCGCCCACACCCTCGCCAAGGACATCTCGGACAGCCTGCTGCCGAAGACCAGCGCCTGGCGGGAGATCTGGCTCGACGGCGAGCGCGTGGTCGGCGGCGAGGAGGAGGAGGTCGAGCCGGTCTACGGCCGCACCTACCTGCCGCGGAAGTTCAAGATCGTCGTGGCGGTGCCGCCCTCCAACGAGGTCGACATCTTCGCCCACGATCTCGGCTTCATCGCCATCCTGGACAAGAAGAACCAGGTCACCGGCTGGAACGTCACCGTGGGCGGCGGCATGGGCATGACCCATGGCGAGCCCGAGACCTTCCCGCGCACCGCCGACGTGATGGGCTTCGTGAAGCCCGAGGACGCCATCAAGGTCGCCGAGGCCGTGATGACGGTCCAGCGCGACTGGGGCAACCGCAAGAACCGCAAGAACGCCCGGCTCAAGTACACGATCGAGCGCTACGGCCTGGCGGCGTTCCGGGCCGAGGTGGAGACCCGGATCGGCAAGACGCTCGGCGAGCCGAAGCCCTTCACCTTCACCAACAACGGCGACCGCTTCGGCTGGACCGAGGGCGACGACGGCCGCCACCACCTGACGCTCTACGTCCCGTCCGGCCGGATCAAGGATTACGAGGACGGCCCGCAATTCCTCACCGGCCTGCGCGCGATCGCCCAGGTCCATCAGGGCGATTTCCGCCTTACCGCCAACCAGAACGTGATCGTCGCCAACGTGCCGGCGGAGAAGCGGGCCGAGATCGAGGCGCTGGTCGATCAGTACGGGATCACCAAGGGTGCCGGGGCGCTCCGGCGCAACTCCATCGCCTGCGTGGCGCTGCCGACCTGCGGCCTCGCGCTCGCCGAGAGCGAGCGCTACCTGCCGGACCTGATGACCGAGCTGGAGCAGAGCCTGGCCACGCACGGGCTCGCCGAGGAGGAGATCACGATCCGCTCCACCGGCTGCCCGAACGGCTGCGCCCGCCCGTTCATCGCCGAGATCGGCCTCGTCGGCCGGGGGCCCGAGCGCTACCACCTCTATCTCGGCGCCGCCTTCGACGGCTCGCGCCTGAGCAAGCTCTACAAGGAGGACGTGGCGGCCTCGGACATCCGCGACACCCTGGATCCGCTCTTCGCCGACTTCGCCAAGGGCCGGAACCCCGGCGAGCATTTCGGCGACTACCTGATCCGGGCCGGGCACGTCGCCCGGACGATCAACGGGCCGGATTTCCACGACCGGACCGGGGCCCTCAAGCCGGTCGGGCACGCCTGAGCCGACGCGATCCCGGGCCGAGACCGCACCCTCGGCTCCGGGAGGCGCGATTCTTCTGAGACCGTTTGGCCGGTCCCGGGCGCGGGGCCGAGGCCTGCGCCTCGCATCGGCCGGACGGCACGACGCAATCATCCGGAAACCATATCGACGGACGGGCCGCCCATCGCTGCCCGTGAGAACGAACGTTCATTGACGCGAGAATGAACGTTCATTACGAGAGTGGGGCAAGCAGGAGTGAGCCATGGCTCTGTCGCTCGAAGGTCGCTGGTCGGATCTGGATGAGGACCGGTTCGCCCCGTCCGGACCCGGCGCGGCGCGCCTCCTCGCGACGGTCCGGGCTTTCTGCACCCCGTCGAACCTCACCTTCGCCGCCGTTCTGGTCCTCGCCTGGATGGCGCTGATCAGCTGGACCGGCGCGGGTCCGAAGGGCTGGCAGGCGCGCCTGTGCGCCGACCTGAGCCAGACCGCCCAGGCCTGTGCGGCCACCATCCCCGCCAAGGACCAGAGCCGCGTCGCCGCGGTCGCGCAGTTCGCCCCGTGAGCGTGCCGGCGGCCGCCGAGGCGCGCTC
>NZ_VRVD01000068.1:0-13990 GCF_008040015.1 Methylobacterium sp. WL18
CCCAGGTGGTCGACGCCCGCTCGGCCACCCGCTTCCGCGGCGAGGAGCCGGAGCCGCGGCCGGGCGTACGGCCCGGGCACATGCCCGGCGCGCACAACCTGCACTACGCGTCGCTTCAACGGGACGGCCGGCTGAAGAGCCCGGAGGAGTTGGAGAACGTGTTCGCGGAGGCCGGCATCGATCCCGACCGGCCGATCGTGACCACCTGCGGTTCCGGCGTGACCGCGGCGATCATCGCGCTGGCGCTGGAGACCCTGGGCCAGCCCGCCCGTGGCCTCTACGACGGCTCCTGGTCCGAATGGGGTGCGGACACGGCGCGCCCGGTCGTGACGGGCGCCTAATCGCGGTTTCGAAAGGTCGGGACCTTTTGCGGGTCCAGGGCGGAGCCCTGGTCCATCATCAGGGCTCCGCCCTGACGACCCGCCAAAGGGCTGAGCCCTTTGGGAACCCGGACCTCAGGCGGTGCGCACCGTCCGGCGCTTGTCGGCGGAACTCCACTGCATCAGCCCGACCATCACCGCGATGGTGCCGAGATAGACCAGCCCCTGCAGGGCGGTGGGCCGGTCGGTATAGCCGACGAGCGCATGCAGCACCCGGCCCGGCCAGGAATTCTCCGCGATCACCCCGGAGCTGTTCCACAAGGTCTGGCCGAGCACATCGACCACCCCGGCATTGGCCAGGAACTGGGCCGCCTGCGCGGCGAGGCCCGCGGCCAGGAAGATGATCAGGACGCTGGTGATCGAGAACACGTAGCGGCTCGGGATCGCGGCGAGGCCGAGATAGGTCACCGCGGAGAGGAGGATCCCGGCGCCGATGCCCGCGAACGCGCCGAACTGGATGTCCGCACCCGAGGTGCCCGACGCCACGAGGCCGTAGAGGAACAGCACGAGCTCGGCGCCCTCGCGCAAGATCGCGGCGCCGACGACGATCGAGAGTGCGGCCGCCTCGCGCTCGCCCGAGCGCACCGCTGCGCCGGCCGCCCGCAATTCGCCCGCGAGCTCCTTCCCGTGCTTGCTCATCCAGGTGTTGTGCCAGATCAGCAGCAGCACCGCGACGATCAGCACCGCGGCGTTCAGGATGTCCTGGCCGCTGCCCTCGAAGGCGTCGGAGATCTTTTCCGCGAACAGCGCCACGAGGCCGGCCCCGGCGAGGCCGCCGACGACACCGAGCAGGACCCAGCGCATGCGGCCCGGGATGCCCCGCGTGGCCGCCAGCACGATCGAGATGATCAGGCCCGCCTCGATGACTTCGCGGAAGGCGATGATGAAGGCGCCGATCATGGCGTTTCCTCAGTTGAACGCGGACCGCGCTACCAGACCCAGAACAGGAGCACCCAGTTGGCGACCGAGAGGGTCACCGCGGAGGCGATGCAGGCCGTGGCCGCGGCCCGCTGAAGGCCGCCCGCCCCTAGGCCGGCGACCCGCCAGGCGAGCCACACGCTCCACAGGCCGGCGCCGGTCAGCATGGCGGCCCGGATTTCCGAGACGTACGGGATCACGATGCCGTCGCCGCGCAGGAACGTGACGGTCAGCGCCGAGAGGCCCAGGAAGACGCCGCAGCCCGCCACCGGGATCAGCGTCTGCGTCAGGTGATGGAAGCGCCGGAGCGACCATCCGCCGAGCGCCAGGGTCGCGAGCGCCACGATCCCCGACACGGCGAGCCCGAGGATCACCGTCGCGGCGCCGATGTAGGCCAGGAGCAACCCGCCGTCGAGGAGGGTCATGACGTCGCTGTGGTCGGGGTAGTTCGTCAGGACGAACCACGGCGCGGACATCTCCAGCGGCCAGGTGATGCCGTGCTCGATCAGCCAGGTGGCGGCGATCTGCTTGGCCTCGACGAACCAGGGGCTCGACGACCATTGGAACGCGCCCACCGCCAGGGCCAGCATGCCGAACAGGATCAGCACGGTCTGTTCCAGGCTCGGCTCGTTCCCGGCGACGTGGACGATCTCGTGGTTGGGCGAGCGCAGGGCCAGGCGCACCGCGCCGCGATGGCCGCTGCAGCGCCCGCACATGTGGCAGGAGCCCGAGCCGCGCATCGCCTTGACCGGCACCAGCGGGGCGCAGTTGAAGGTCTCGGTGCCCTGCACGGGCTTGGGCGAGGCGGCCCAGGCGGCGCGGTCGACCTGAAAGCTCACCGGCGCCAGCTTCGAGAGCACCGCGAAGACGCCGTTGACCGGGCAGAGATAGCGGCACCAGACCCGCTTGTTGCGGCCGTAGAGCAGGCCCACGACGATCGCCGCGACGGTCGAGCCGCCGAGCACCGCCAGCACCGGCTTCGGGTAGCCGTAGACGCTGGTCATCTGCCCGTAGACGGTGGTGCCGGCAAACGCCAGGAACGGCCAGCCCTGCCAGGTGATCCAGCGCGGCACGGCGTAGCCCCGGCTCCAGCGGCTGGCGAACTCGCTCAAGGCGCCCTCGGGGCAGAGCACGCCGCACCAGGCCCGGCCGACCAGCACCATGCTCAGGAGCACGAACGGCCACCAGATGCCCCAGAACGCGAATTGCGCGGCCAGCGTCAGGTTGGTCCAGATATGCGCGGTGTTGCCGGGTAGCGGCAGCAGCGCGGGCACGATCACCAGCACCCCGTAGATTCCGACGATCACCCACTGCACGGCCCGGATCATCCAGCCGTGCTGCCGCAGCCAGTCGCCGAAGCGGGCGAGCCGCTCGTCGAGCAGGTCCCGGCGCGCGGGCGCGTCGGCGAGGAAGGTCGGGGCAGTCACCGTCGAGAC
Source organism: Methylobacterium sp. WL18 (assembly GCF_008040015.1). Taxonomy (NCBI): domain Bacteria; kingdom Pseudomonadati; phylum Pseudomonadota; class Alphaproteobacteria; order Hyphomicrobiales; family Methylobacteriaceae; genus Methylobacterium; species Methylobacterium sp. WL18. The sequence continues at coordinate 2,735 of NZ_VRVD01000068.1, forward strand.
CCGCTCACTTGGCCACCAGGGTGGCCTTCGCCTCGGGATGGAAGTCGTCGAACACCTGGTAGGTGCCGGGATCGAGGGTGCGGAACACGATCGACGAGGTCGAGCCGGCCGCCAGCGCCTTCTCGCGCTTGAGTTCCGTGCTCTCGAACTCCACCGGCGACTGCCCGGTATTCGAGATCTCCAGCTTGAACCGGGTGTTGGCCGGAACTTCGATGGTCGCCGGCAGGATCACGCCGTCGCGCATCTCCACCTTGATGACCGGCATCTCCTCGGCGCGCGCGGAGAAGCCCGCGCAGGAGACGGCCAGGAACGCGGCGGCGAATCGGACGGGGCGCGACGAGCGTGACACGGATATCCTTGCGGTTCAGGAGGCGCCCGTCTTCTCAGTAGGCGCCCTTTTTGCCGACGCCGGCGAAGGTGAAGTCCTGGGTCACGTCGAAGGGCTCGAACCAAGGGCCGACCCCGGTCTCCTTGTCGACGTGGCGGCCGAAGTGACTGTCCTTGCCGGGGGGCGCCACCGTGACCTTCAGGCGGTAGCGGCCGGGGCCGAACAGCTTGACGTTGTCGCCGTAATGCGGGCCGTCGTTGGCGACCATCGGCATGAGCGCGCCCGAGACCTTCTGGTCGGTGGGCTTGTCGCCGTCGAGCTTCACCGCCTCGAACCGGACTTCGAGGGCGGGCACCCAGTCGCCCTCCGCGAAGCCGTTCCGGTTGTCCTTTGCGGCGCGGATGTCGGTCTCGAGATGCAGGTCCGACTGCGCGGCGTCGCGCATCATGCCGGGCGGGTCCATCTCGATCGGCTGCAGGTAGACGGCGGCGACCTCGAGGCCGTTCTTGGTCACATGCGGACCGATCGGCACCTCTTTGGCCGCGGCGGCCCCCGCCGTCGCCAGGAGGGCACCCGCAGCCAGGCCGCGGAGAATCGGAAAGAGAGTCGAAGCGCGCATGGCGATGCACATAACGCTCCCGCGGGGAGTTTCAAAGAGGCAAACCGGCACAGATCAAATGATAACAATTCTAATCTGACACCATTACAGCGCCGGCGAATGATAGTTCTTGGTCTTTACCTGAAGACGTATCGAGTTTCTGCGGGCGGATCGAAGTTATTCCGCCGGCTGTGTCCGCGCGTATCTTGACCCTCGGAGAGATGTGGCGATCGTCACGGCACTGCCATGCACGGCATCGACAATGCGACCCGGGACGAGAAACGATGTGGCCCGTGTTCGAGGCGATCCGAAACGGCTTGCGTGTCCGCGAACCCTATTATAGCAAGTGCTATACCTTGTCTGCGAGTCCGATGCCGTCCCGTCCCGTGCCCCTCCTCCGTGCCGCCACCCTCGTCCTGGTGGGGCCCCTGATCGCGTCCGTTCCGGCGGCCGCGGCCGACCCCGCCGGGCGGCGCCCGGTGCCCGACCTCCCCGCCTACACCGACTGGTCGGGGGGCTATATCGGCCTCCAGGGCAGCGCGGGCGGGTCCTACGGCGCCTATAATTTCGGTCCGACGGCGATCGGGAACCGCGCGGTGCCGGCGTTCAAGAGCGGCGATTCCACCGGGCGCAGCGACCAGGGCCGCAACGCCACCACGGCGGTCGGGGGCCTGTTCGGCGGCTGGAACTGGCAGACCGGCCCCTGGGTCTACGGAGCCGAGGCGACCCTCGACGTGGCGAACCTGAAGAGGCCGGTGCCCTCGACCATCACGGGCTTCGGCTACGAGGATGCCGACCAGCCCTTCAACATCGTGCGCGCCAAGACCGACCTCTACGGCACCCTCCGGGCCCGGATCGGCTACAGCTTCGACCGCTACCTGATCTACGGATCGTTCGGGCTCGCCGGCGCCAACGCGCGGTTCCTGGCGAACTATCCGGACTTCGACGCGGGCGGCCAGAACACGGCGCGGCGCGAACTCGGCTATCTCGGCTTCACCCTGGGCGCGGGCATCCAGTACGCGATCAGCGACTCGCTCGCCCTGGGGATCGACTACCGCTACATCGACCTCGGCGGCAGCCGGCGCTTCTCGCTGGGCAGCGTGCCGGGGGACGACGGCGGTCCGGTCACGTCCCGGGCGAGCTTCACCTCGAACCAGCTGTTCGCGCGGCTGATGTGGTTCCCGGGCGGCCTGAAGGCTCCACCCGATCCGGACGAGACCGCCCCGCACGACCCCGACAACGGCGAGAACGGGCGCTTCTCGCTGCACGGGCAGACGACGCTGATCGCCCAGGGGGTGCCGGGCTTCCGCTCGCCCTACGAGGGCGCGCAGAGCCTGATCCCGCACCAGGCCCGGCAGACCACCACGGCCACCATCTTCCTCGGGCTCAAGCTCACCGACAGCACCGAGCTCTACTACAACCCCGAGTTCAGCCAGGGCTTCGGCCTGTCGCGGACGCTGGGCGTCGCGGGCTTCGTCAACGGCGAGGCGCAGAAGGCCGGCGCCCCGTTCCCGAAGCTGCGCTCGAACCGCTATTACGTGAAGCAGACGATCGGGCTCGGCGGCGAGACCGTGGAGGTGCCGGACGGGCCGAACCAGGTCGCCACCCGGTACGATGCGGAGCGGATCACCCTGATCGCCGGCAAGTTCGCGCTGGGCGACTTCTTCGACGGCAACGTCTACGCCCACGACCCGCGGGTCGACTTCTTCAACTGGTCGCTGTGGGGGGCCTCGGCCTGGGACTTCCCGGCCAACCTCCCTGGCTTCACGCAAGGGCTCTACGCCGAATACAACCGGCCGGAGTTCGCGATCCGCGCCGCCTACACGCAGGTGCCCAAGGAGCCGTCCAGCGACGTGCTCGACCCGCGGGTGTTCCGGCGCGCCGGCCTGAACGCCGAGTTCGAGGAGCGCCACGTGCTCCCGTGGCTGGAGCAGCCCGGCAAGATCCGCATCGGCCTGTTCTCGAATGTCGGGGTCTCGGCCAACAACCGGGAGCTGGTCACCCTCACGCAGCTCGGCCTGTTCGACAACGGCAGCGATGCCGCCCTCGCGACCCGCAAGCCGCGTCGGAAGACCGGCGGCTACATCAACCTCGAGCAGGCGCTGACGCCCGAACTCGGCCTGTTCGCCCGGGCGAGCCTGAACGACGGGCGCACGGAGAACATCTCCTTCACCGACATCGACCAGAGCTTCTCCGGCGGCCTGTCGTTGAAGGGCAAGGCCTGGGACCGGCCGGACGACACGGTCGCCATCGGCACGGCGATGAACCGGCTCTCACCCTCGCACCGCGCCGCCTTCGCGGCCGGCTATTACGGCCTGCTGGTCGGCGACGGGCAGCTCAACTACGGCAGCGAGCGGGCGATCGAGACCTACTACGCCCTGAACCTGACGAAGTTCGTGACCCTGACCTTCGACTACCAGTTCGTGAACAACCCCGGCTACAACCGCGACCGCGGGCCGGCGCACTTCTTCGCGTCGCGGCTGCACGCGGATTTCTGATCGTCGGTTGTCAGGGGACCGGCGGCGATCCTTCCACCGCCTGCCGCAGCTCGGCCTCGGCTTCGTCCACGCGCGTGGCCATGAACCGGACTTCGGTGATCGCGTCCAAAACGCGGTTCTCCATCGTCAGCAGATCGCCGCGCATCTCACCGACGTCACGCCGGATATAGGCCATGTCGTCGCGGATACGGGTGAAGCCTTCATCCATCCGCACGGCGATGCGGTTCATTAGCTCGATCGTGCGGGCCTCGCGCTCCATCAACTCACGCATGTCACGACGCAGGCCATCCATCTGCCTGAGCAACAGGTTGTTGCTCGGCGACGGCGCAGCCTCTGACGACCGTGGTTCTTTCGGAGGAGCGAGCGACATGCACCATCATGTGCGCGCGGTCTGTGTGGACGCAAGGGTCCAATCTGGCGGCGCATGGGCGAAGCGCTCCGCTCATCGCCGAGGCCGGTTCCGCCGACCGAATGCCGATGCCCTTTCGGATCACAGATTCTCCGGCGCCTCGCTCACCGTAGCCCCGAAAATCTCTTCGCACGCCGCGCGCAGCTGCATGTCGACCTCCGCCAGGCTCACCGGCAGGCCGAGATCGACCAGGCTCGTCACCCCGTGCTCGCGCACGCCGCACGGCACGATGCCGGCGAAGTGCGACAGGTCCGGCTCGACGTTCAAGCTGATCCCGTGGAAGCTGACCCAGCGGCGCACCCGGATGCCGATGGCCGCGATCTTGTCCTCCACCCCCGGCCCCTTCTCGGGACGGCGCACCCAGACGCCGACCCGGTCCTCCCGGCGCTCGGCCCGGACGTTGAAGGCCGCCAGGGTCTCGATCAGCCAGCCCTCCAGGCTCGCCACGTAGGCGCGCAGGTCCCGGCTCCGGCGGTCGAGGTCCAGCATCACGTAGGCGACCCGCTGGCCCGGGCCGTGATAGGTGTACTGGCCGCCCCGGCCCGTGACGTGGACCGGGAACCGATCGGGCGCCACGAGGTCCTCGGACCGCGCCGAGGTGCCGGCGGTGTAGAGCGGCGGGTGTTCGAGCAGCCAGACGCATTCGGGCGCCGCGCCCCGGGCGATCCGCTCGACGCGCGCCTCCATCCAGGCCACCGCGTCCGCGTAGCCCACGGGCGCGTCGCTCACGCGCCAGCCCACCGGATCCGAGCCGGGGCGCGCCGGGAAGGCATGGGGCGAGACCGTGAGGCGGGGCGCGTTTACCAAGGGTTCACCATCCTGCGTCGATGGTCGAAGCCTTCAACATCCGCGGCCGGCGGTTGCAAGTTTTGGGTGCATCGGGTCGGCGGCGAGACGGGATGGGCGCGCGGTGGCGGTCTTCGAGACCCTGAAGGTCGATCTGACGGTGGTGCTGGGCCGGGCCCGGATGCCGCTGCACATGCTGCTGCGCATGGGCCGCGGCGCGGTGATCGAGCTTGAGGCCAGCGACAGCGACATGGTCGAGATCCTGGCCAACGACCACCCGATCGCCCGCGGCCAGATCGTGGTCACCGGCGACCGCATCTCCGTCGAGATCACGGAGCTGATCCGCAAGGCCGCCGCGATCATCGAGCCCGGCACCACGATCGGCGACAGCGCGACGCCGTTCCTGGACGACAACTACGCGTCCGGGTGATCAGTCACGGCTCTTCGGCGCCCAGCGTCTTACGGATTACCGGGGCGATCGCGGCCGCCAACTGACGGTGATCGGCCGGAGACAGGTGCAGGCCATCGGCACCATGTGCGCCGCCGCCGATCGCGGATGCGGCGTCGAAGCTCGGGATCCGGGCCTTCACCGCCGCTTGCGCAAAAGCTTCGGCGAAGTGCTGCGATTTCTCCCGACCGCCGTCATAGCGCTCGCTCCAGCCCTGGATCGGAATCGTCGCCACCTGGACCGGCGATACCAGTAGCACGCGCGGCGCCGGATAGGCGTTGCCGATGCCTCCCGAGGAGGCCTGCACCTGCCGTGCGAGCCCCACTGCGGCGTCGGCAACCTGCTCCGGCGAGCGTTGATAGCGGGCCTGAAGATCGTTCGTGCCGAGCATGATCACGACCAGATCGAGGGGCATGTTGGCCGCGATCGACACCGGCAGATGTTTTGAGCCGTTGATCTTGTCGGGCCGAATGATGCTGTCGGGCCAAGCCTCGCCGTCGAGGTCGGTCGTGCGCAGATTCAGTCCGTCCTCCACCACCTCGTAATCGGCACCGAGCGCCTGCTGGAGCAGGCTCGTCCAGCGCTGGTCGCGCCCGTAGCGGCGGGCAGGCTGGCCGTCAGGGCTCGCCACATAGCCCCAGGTGTTGCTGTCCCCGTAGATCAGGACCCGCCGCGGGTCGGCCTGCGCCCCTACGCCGAGCCCGGCCCCGAGAGCGAGAGCACCCAGAGCGACGATCGCATGCCGCATCATCGGAAAGCCTTTTTGCAGGAATCGCTACAGAATTGAGGACGGCTTGTGGCGCGCCTGTCAAGGCATTATCGCAGTGGTCGCTATGGAAATCGAAAACCCGTCGGGTCGGAGAGGGCGCGGCCGGCCACGCCAGTTCGATCGCCAAGAAGCTCTCGAGACCGCCCTGGCCCTGTTTCAGGCCCGCGGCTACGAGGGCACGTCGATCGCCGATCTCACGGACGCCATCGGCGTCACGGCGACCAGCCTGTACGGCGCATTCCAGAGCAAGGAAGCCCTCTTCGAGGAAGCGGTCGCCCTGTATCAGCAGCGCGACGGCGCGTTCGCCGCGGCGGCCCTCGAACAACCGGGAACCGTGCAGGAGGCGATCCGCACTCTGCTGACACAAGCGGCGAAGCACTACGCCGCCAGCGGCCGTCCCGGCGGCTGCTTCATTTCGCTGGGCCTGCTGAGCTGCGGGCCCGACCATCACCCGATCGCGCAGCGCATGACCGCTCGGCGGATCGCGGCACGCGAAGCCATCAAGGCCCGGCTCGATCGCGGCAAGAGCGAGGGCGAATTGCCCGAGACGAGCGATACCCAGGCGTTGGCCGCGTTCTGCGCCGCCACCCTGCAGGGTCTGTCGGTACAGGCGCGCGATGGCGCCTCCGAGCGGGACTTGCGAGCCATTGTGCACCTGGCCCTCATCGCCCTCTGCACATGACTCACGGACGGTCGTTTTCGCCGAGGGTCGCGTAATTTCCGCTCTGAGAGACGGTGGGGCGAGCGGAGCGCTTGTCGGAGGCGGATCGATCTGTTATCCGCTGCGCCGCCCGACATGATGGCGGCCCGAGGGTTTCCCCGGAGGTCGCATCGGTCGGGCGAACGGGCGGATCTTCGCGTCCGATGCGGCCATGGCGGAATTGGTAGACGCGCTAGCTTGAGGTGCTAGTCCCGCGAGGGGTGGAGGTTCGAGTCCTCTTGGCCGCACCACACGTTCGTTGTGGTGTTTTCCCTCTGACAGTTGATCGCTCGGCCTCAGGCCGGCACCACGGCTTCAGCCGTTGATTCGCCCCGATACTCGGTTTGCGGCAAGCCGCCTGGCGCATGTCTGCGCGCGGCCGCCGAGGCGAGCCGGTCATTCCTTGCGGGTGAACAGCGCTTCGAACAGCGCCTCGGATCGACGCAGGCCTTCCTCGGTCAGCACCACCGACTTGGCCCGGCCGACCGGATCGTCGATCAGCCCCTTCGCGTGCAGGCGGCCGAGGGCCTCCCAGTCGAACCCTTTCCAGGCTCGACATTCGTTGTGGAGCGTCAGCCACAGAAGGGCGAGCACGGCGTCGTCAATGCGCTCTTCATCGATCTGCATGGCTCGACGTTACCAAACCGCTCCGATCACATCCAGCGCGCGGGGCATTCGCGTGCTACATCTATTCTCGACCGTATAAAATATCGATCGTCCAACACCGGAACCACAAGTTCGGTTTTTCGTCGTCGTGTTTCGATTTTTTCCGACAAAAAATCATATTGATCGTGCATGAGTTCTTGGCCGGTCACGGGAAGGACATTTGCATCTTTCAATCGCCTACCGATAAACTCGGCGTCTTGGCTTCCGGAACCCGATTCGCATGTCCAGCGGCGCCCAACCGGCCGAACTGACCTGGCGCGGCCTCCTGCTCGGCGCGGCGCTGACGCTGCTGTTCACCGCCGCCAACGTCTATCTCGGCCTCAAGGTCGGGCTGACCTTCGCCACATCGATCCCGGCCGCGGTCATCTCCATGGCGGTGCTGCGCCACCTCCCCGGCGCCACGGTGCTGGAGAACAACATCGTCCAGACCGTCGCCTCGGCGGCCGGCACGCTCTCGTGCATCATCTTCGTGCTGCCGGGCCTGGTGATGATCGGCTGGTGGCACGGATTCCCGTGGCTCACCACCGCGGGGATCACCGCCACGGGCGGGATCCTGGGCGTGATGCTGTCCGTGCCGCTGCGCCGCGCCCTCGTGGTCGATTCGGACCTGCCCTATCCGGAGGGGCGGGCCGCCGCGGAGGTGCTGGCGCTCGGCACCCAGGGCGCCACAGGCGCGGCGGACAGCGCGCTGGGCCTGCGCATCCTGGTCTGGAACAGCCTGGCCTCGGCCGGCTTCGCGGTGCTGGCGCAGACCCGGCTGGTGCTCGACAGCGCCGCGCTCTGGTTCCGCGTCGGCGCGGGGGCAACCGGGATCGCCGGCAACCTGTCCTTCGCGCTGCTGGGCGTCGGCCATCTGGTCGGCCTGTCGGTGGGGGCCGCGATGGCGCTCGGGCTGGTGATCGGCTGGGCCGTGCTGGTCCCGATCCTGACCGCGCAGCAGCCGATGCCGGACGCAAGCGTCGAGGCCTGGGTCGGCGCGGCGTTCCGGCAGGAGGTGCGGTTCTTCGGGGCCGGCGTGATGGGCGTGGCCGCGCTCTGGACGCTGATCCGGATCGCCCGCCCGGTGCTGGGCGGCATCCGCTCGGCCTTCGCGACCGGGCGGGCGCGCCAGGCCGGCGCGACGCTGGCGCTCGAGGAGCGCGACCTGCCGATCGCGGTCGTCCTCCTGGTCTCGGCGAGCCTTCTGCTGCCGATCGGTTGGCTGCTGTGGGACGTCCTCGCCGGCACGAGCCTGGAGCGCCACGGCGTCCTGCTGGTCGCGGGCGGCCTGCTGTTCGTCCTGGTGATCGGGCTCGTGGTGGCCGCGGTGACCGGCTACATGGCCGGGCTGATCGGCTCGTCCAACTCGCCCCTGTCGGGCATCGGCATCCTGGCCGCGCTGGCGAGTTCGGCGATGCTGCTGGGCCTGCTCGACCGCGACGGGGATGCGCAGAGCGGCGGGGCGCTCGTCGCCTACGTGCTGACCGTCACCGGCATCGTGTTCAGCGTCTGCGCCATCGCGAACGACAACCTGCAGGACCTCAAGACCGGCCAATTGGTCGGGGCGACGCCGTGGAAGCAGCAGGCGGCCCTGGTCGTCGGCGTGGTGTTCGGGTCGGCGATCATCCCGCCGGTGCTCAACCTGCTGGCGACGAGTTTCGGCTTCGTCGGGGCGCCCGGCGCCGGGCCGAACGCGCTGGCCGCGCCGCAGGCCGGCCTGATCTCGACCCTGGCCAAGGGCGTGCTCTCGGGCGAGGCCAACTGGCGCATGCTGGGCTGGGGCGCGGTTGCGGGCGTGGGGCTGATCGCCCTGGACGAGACCCTCGGCCGCCTGAAGCGCCTGCGCCTCCCGCCGCTGGCGGCCGCCTTCGGGATCTACCTGTCCATGAAGCTGATCCTGCCCCTGGTGGCGGGCGCGGTGATCGGCACGGTCTACGAGCGCTGGGCGCGCCGCCAGGCCGATCCGGAACGGGCGGTCCGGCTCGGCACCCTCACGGCGACGGGCCTGATCGTCGGCGAGAGCCTCTGGGGCGTCGCCTTCGCGATCATCGTCTACGTGTCGGGCGACGATGGCGCCCTGGCGCTGATGGGCGACGGTTTTGGCGGCCCGGCGCTGTTCGGCGGCCTGGTGCTGTTCGCGGGTCTGACGGCGGGCCTCTACCGCCAGACGCGGCGGCTGGCGGCCTAAGACAGATCAGTTCAGGACGACGGCGCTCACGCAACCGGATCCTGGCCGTTCGCCTCGGCGCGGCGTTCTCTCAAGAAGGACGAGGGATCGGCATCCTGGCGGACGTTCTCGCGGTAGAGAGCCTGAAGCTTCGACGCCGCGCGGCCGACCGGTACGAGGCGCACCTCATCGCCATCGACCGTCACGACGAGGCGGCTCTCCCCCGTGAGACCCAAAGCGTCGCGCACGGATTGGGGCAAAACCATCCGGCCGTCGGCGGCCACCTCCGCGTCGGTCACGAACCGCATCGCCAGATCCTCAGCCTTCGCGGAGATATCGACCACACCGGTCCGCGCCCGTCGTCAGGACGTCGTGGACGGAGACGCATCGCCGGAGCCGTGCACCCACGCGATCGGAGCCATGTCCTGCCGGGCACAGCTGTGCATTGACTTCGCAGGCGCACACCCGCATATCGGCGGTGCAGCGTCAGCGGCCGTCATGGCCCGCTTGAGGGGGTTGCGTGACGGATCGGGCGCCTCCCGGCGTGATCCGGCCCCCCTCTTCATAACGTGCATGCACCCGGGCCGCCCCATCACGCGGGCTGCCCCCTGCCAACGGACCGACCAGATTTCTGCGCTGCTCGCAACGAACGCGAAGCGCCCGGCCGGCCCTGCTGCATCGGATATCTCTTTGACCCAATTCACCGATTTCGGCCTTGCCCAGCCCGTGCTGCGGGCGCTCGGCGAGGCTGGCTACGTCACGCCGACCCCGATCCAGGCCCAGGCGATCCCGCCGGCCATGGAGGGCCGCGACCTCTGCGGCATCGCCCAGACCGGCACCGGCAAGACTGCGGCCTTCGCGCTGCCGATCCTGCACCGCCTCTCGCTCTCGGACCGCCGGGCCCCGCGCCGCGGCTGCCGGGTGCTGGTGCTCTCGCCGACCCGCGAGCTCGCCAACCAGATCGCCGAGTCCTTCTCGGATTACGGGCGCCACCTGTCCTACACCACCACGGTGGTGTTCGGCGGCGTCACCATCAGCCGCCAAGAGCGGGCGCTGGCCCCGGGCGTCGACATCCTGGTCGCCACCCCGGGCCGCCTGATCGACCTGATCGAGCGCCGCTCGCTGACCCTCGAGGGCGTCGAGATCCTGGTCCTCGACGAGGCCGACCAGATGCTCGACCTCGGCTTCATTCACGCCCTCAAGCGCATCGTGAAGCTGCTGCCGGCCCAGCGCCAGAGCCTGTTCTTCTCGGCGACCATGCCGAAGAACATCGCCGGGCTCGCCAGCCAATACCTGAAGGATCCGGTGCAGGTCGCCGTGACCCCGGTCGCCACCACGGCCGAGCGCGTCGAGCAGACGGTCATCTTCGCCCATACCGGCGCGAAGCAGGCGCTGCTCGCCCACATCCTGCGGGATCCGGCCATCGACCGCGTCCTGGTCTTCACCCGCACCAAGCATGGCGCGGACCGGGTCGTGCGCGGCCTCGACAAGGCCGGCATCGCCGGCGCCGCGATCCACGGCAACAAGAGCCAGCCGCAGCGCGAGCGGGCGCTCCAGGCCTTCCGGGACGGCGATTGCCGGGTTCTGGTGGCCACCGACATCGCGGCCCGCGGCATCGACGTCGACGGCGTCAGCCACGTGGTCAACTTCGACCTGCCGAACGTGCCGGAGAGCTACGTCCACCGCATCGGCCGCACCGCGCGCGCCGGGGCGACCGGTCTGGCGATCTCGTTCTGCAACGACGAGGAGCGCGCCTACCTGCGCGACATCGAGCGGCTGACCCGTCAGAGCGTGCCGGTCGCCGGCTTCCCCGAGGGCTTCTCGCCCCCGTCCCGTCAGGAGGCGGCCGAGATCGCCCGCGAGGAGGAGCGCCGGCCCGAGCGCCAGCAGCAGCGCCCGGCCGGTGGC
>NZ_VRVD01000690.1:0-2370 GCF_008040015.1 Methylobacterium sp. WL18
TCCTGCACCGTCGCGCCCCTCTCCCCCCCTGCTTCGCAGGGTACCCTCCCCCGCATAGGGGGGAGGGAGAGGCGCGTGTGTCCGGTCCCCGCCCATGACCCCCACCCGCGCCGGCCTGCTGGCCCTGTTCCTGACCCTGGTCCTCGACCAGGCCTCCAAGCTCGGGCTCTATTTCGGCACCGACCTCGTGCTGACCCAGCCCTGGCGGCTGGCGCCGTTCGCCGACTTCGTGGTGGTCTGGAACCGGGGCGTCTCCTACGGCCTGTTCCAGCAGGAGAGCGGGTTCGGGCGCTGGTTCCTGGTGATCCTGTCGCTCGCCGCCGCGCTCGGCCTCGGCATCTGGATGACCCGGGCCGGGTCGCGGCTGCTCGCCGTGGCGCTGGGGCTGATCGTCGGCGGCGCGCTCGGCAACGCCATCGACCGGGCCGCCTACGGGGCGGTGTTCGACTTCGTCCACCTGCATGCCGGCGGCTGGTCTTGGTACGTGTTCAACGTGGCCGACGCGGCGATCGTCGCCGGGGTGATCGGGCTGGTCCTCGACAGCCTGAGCCCAGCCGGGCGCGGTACGTCCAAGGATCCGGCCAAGACCGGCCCGGCCCGGACCGATACGGCCCCTCGCCTATGATTCGCGCAACACACAGGCCCCAGTTGCCTCAAGGCTCTGGTGCGATGCGGTCAAGGCGCCATACGATCGCCGGAAACCGGTCCCACGCCGGGACCTGTCGGATCAGGCCGCGTGGCGGCCATCCCCGCGCCGGATTTCCGGCCGGAACCCGTGAGGCAGCATGACCGGGCATCGCAGGCTTCGTCTCATCCTCTCCGCCGCGGTCGCGTTGGCGCCGCTGCTGGCCGGCGGCGCGCAGGCGCAGGAGCGCGGCGAGTTCATGCGCGACGCGCTCTCCGGCATCGGCCTCCTGGAGAAGCGCCAGGACCCGATCGACTATCACGAGCGCCCGCCGCTGGTGATGCCGCCCAAGCTCGACGGCAAGGTCCTGCCGCAGCCCCGGGCCCGCTCCACCAGCACCGCCTGGCCCAAGGATCCCGAGATCGTCGAGCGCGAGCGCGCGGCTGCCGAGCGGCGGCGCCCGGTGGGCAACCAGGCACGCGGCCGCTACGACGACAACAACGCCACCCTGTCGGTGGACGAGATCCGCAACGGCCGCCGCGCCGGGGCGAGCGTCACCACCGAGGCCGAGCGCAAGCCGGGCGACACCAACCGCGACGACAGCCTGCTCAGCCCGTTCGACCTGCTGAAGGGCAAGAGCGCCAACGCCGAGCCCTCGGATGTCGAGCCGGCCCGGGACATCCTGACCGATCCGCCCACCGGCTACCGGCAATCTCCGAAGAAGCTGGCCCAGCCGCCGTCGCGGGACCCGATCAACAACGCCAGCCGCGAGCGCGACGAGGCCGACCCCCGGGCCTACCAGCGCCAGCGGGCCCAGCAGTAACCATCAGGCTGTGGCGCCGTTGCAACGGCGGCCCGGCATGGCAACATGACATGTCTGTCCCGGTACGGCTCTTGCCGGCCGGATACGAGGACGGCCCCGATCCACGCGGGCGTTCCGGTCAGGGGCGTCGCCGGCACGGGGCCGGCAAAAGGAAAGCGGAATGCACCTGTTCAGGAAGGCGACGCCCACCCTCTTCCCGCCGCGTCCGGGCTCGCCCTACGGCGGCAGCGCCGGCCGGGGCGAGGCCGCGCCGTTCGGGCGCTCCGAGGCGGGCGGACCCGAAGTCACGGCCTTCACCCTCGACAACGGCCTCGACGTGGTGGTGGTGCCCGATCACCGGGCCCCCGTCGCGACCCACATGATCTGGTATCGCAACGGCTCGGCCGATGATCCGTTGGGCCAGTCGGGCATCGCCCACTTCCTCGAGCACCTGATGTTCAAGGGCACCGAGAAGCACCCGGTGGGGGCCTTCTCGAAGGCGGTCTCGGGCCTCGGCGGCCAGGAGAACGCGTTCACCAGCTACGACTACACCGCCTACTTCCAGCGGGTCGCCCGCGACCATCTCGGCACCATGATGGCGTTCGAGGCCGACCGCATGGGCGGCCTCGTCCTCGACGACGCCGTGGTCGCCCCCGAGCGCGACGTGGTGCTCGAGGAGCGGCGCATGCGGGTCGAGACCGACCCCTCCGCCCAGCTCTCCGAGGCGATGGCCGCCTCGCTGTTCGTGCATCACCCCTACGGAACGCCGATCATCGGCTGGATGCACGAGATCGAGGGCCTGAACCGCGAGCACGCGCTGGCCTATTACAAGCGCTTCTACACCCCCGAGAACGCGATCCTGGTGGTGGCCGGGGACGTGACCCCGGACGAGGTCCGCCGGCTCGCCGACGAGACCTACGGCCGCGTCGCGCCCACCGGCGCC
>NZ_VRVD01000691.1:0-2366 GCF_008040015.1 Methylobacterium sp. WL18
CGCCGCGGGCGGCCAGGGCGGCCGCCACCAGGGGCGCCCCGGAGCCGGTGAGCACCACGGGGCCGGCGCCCAGCCGTTCCGCGGCGACCTCCACGGGCAGATGGACCGGAGCGAGCCCGTCGTTCGGACCGAGGGCCTGGACGTAGACGGCACCGTGCCGGGCATCGACCGTGGCGGCGATCATGCCCTCGCCGGACTCCGCCAGCAGCGGTGCCAGCAGGGCCGAGAGGGTGCCGACGCCGACCACGGGCTTGCCGGTGGCGAGCCCGATCGCCCGGGCCGCCGAGAGGCCGACCCGCAAACCGGTGTAGCTGCCGGGCCCGACCGTGACGGCGATCCTGTCGATCGCCTCGAACCCGCCCTCGATCCGGGCGATCACCCGCTCGATCAGCGGCAGCAGGGCTTCCGCGTGGCCGCGCAGCATCGGGAGCGACTCGGCCGAGAGCGGCGCGTCGGCATCGTCCGAGGCGACGCAGGCGGCGCACAGGTCCAGCGCTGTGTCGATGGCTAGGATACGCACGCCCACTCCCGAATGCCGGACCGGACCGACGACCGCCCCCATTCAGCCCCGAAGGCCGCGAACACCCCAGGGCCACGTCCAGGATACCGATATCCTGGTTACGGTCCTAGCATTCTGGTGTGCATCGTCGTTTCCCGAAAGCCGGCAACCACCTTTCGGGATGAAGCTTCAGCGTTAGAACAAAACCACCGCCTCGTCAGCGCGGGTCGCCGACGAGAACCGCGTTGACGGGGGAGTGTTGCCGGCTTGCGCCGGTCTGCAACGCGGCGTGGGTCTCAGCCAGCGCGAACCGCGGTGAGGAAGCCCCGCACCTCGACGTTCAACTGCTCGGATTGCCCGGACAGCACCGAGGCGGAGGCCAGCACGAGGTTGGCCGCCGAGCCGGTCGCCTCCGAGGCCTTCGCCACCTCGACGATGTTGTGCGTGACCGCGCCGGTGCCGGTGGCGGCCCGGGCGACGTTGCGGACGATTTCCTGGGTCGCCGCGCCCTGCTCCTCGACCGCGGCTGCGATGCTCGTCGCGACGCCGCTGATCTCCCGGATCAGACCCGTGATCGAGCCGATCGCCGAGGCCGCCTGGCCGGTGGCTCCCTGGACCCGGCCGATCTGCGCCGCGATCTCGTCGGTGGCCTTGGCGGTCTGCTCGGCCAGTTCCTTCACCTCGGCGGCGACCACCGCGAAGCCGCGTCCCGCTTCGCCGGCCCGGGCCGCCTCGATCGTGGCGTTGAGCGCCAGCAGGTTGGTCTGGCTGGCGATCGATGCGATCAGCCCGACCACGTCGCCGATCCGCGCGACGGCACCGCTCAGGTCCTGCATCAGCGCACCGGTCTGGTCGGCCTCGCCCACCGCGCGCTGGGCCAGATCGGCCGACCCTTCGACCTGCCGGCCGATCTCGGAAATCGAGACGCCGAGTTCCTCGGCCGCCGCCGCCACGGTGTTGACGTTGGCGGCGGCCTCTTCGGCCGCGGACGCCACATGGGTGGTCTGGCCGGCGGTCCGGGTCGCGGTGGCGGTCATGGTCTGCGCGGTGGCCTGAAGCTCCGTGGCCGAGGACGAGACCTGTCCGACGATCCCGCCGACCGCTTCCTCGAAGTGATCGGCCAGGTCGACCATCGTGCGCCGCCGCTCCGCGGCCGCGGCGTCGTCCGCCTTTCGCTTGAGTTCCGCCTCCGCGGCGGCCTTCTGCACGACCATGGCCTTGATACCCTCCACGGCCCGTCCCACCGTCCCGATCTCGTCCCCCCGGCGGGCTTCCACGATCTCCGCCTCGATCTCCCCCTTCGCCATGCGCTGCAGCACCGCGACCAGGCGATTGAGGGGCCGCGTGATGCCGATCGTCGAGACCAGCAGGGAGCAGAGGATGCCGACCAGCATGCCCAGGGCGCCGAAGCCGATCAGGTTCCAGCGTGTGGCGTTGGTCTCGGCGGTGAGGTCGCGGGAGCGCTTGCGCATGTAGTCTTCGATCGCATCGCCGAGCTTGGTCCCCTCGATCCCGAGGGTCACGAAGATCGGCTCGCTCTTGTCGTGGGCATGTTTCAGCGCGGCGCTGACCGCGCCGGAGATGGCGAGGCGCCGCGCCTCCGACGCCTCGGCCACGAACCGCACGGTGCGATCGCGCTGCGCCTGGATCAGGTCGTTGAAGGCCGGGACCTGCTGGGCGACATCGGACAACGTCTTGTCGGCCTGCCCGATGATGATCTCGAACTGCTTGCCCGCCTGGCGGATCTGCTCGGGATCGGTCTCGGCGATCGTCCGATACAGGAGATAGTTCATGGTGTTGTGCAGACGATTGGTCCGCCGCACGTTGGACACCGCCTTCGCCTCCCGGGCGATCAGGCTCGTGTATC
>NZ_VRVD01000692.1:0-2362 GCF_008040015.1 Methylobacterium sp. WL18
GGCCGGCGAGGCGCTGGTCGTCGCGGCGCGACCGGCCTTCCCGGAAGTCCAGGACGGCACCCAGCTGGACCGGGCCCTCGCCCACGAGCGTGGCATCGAGGCCGTCGTCCGGGGACCACCAGTCGTGGGGCTCGTCGGCCTTGCGGAACGACAGGTAGGGCAAACCCCAGAGCCCGGCCGCCCGGCTCCCCTGGAAGCGCGGGCCGGCACCGGCGAATCCGCCGACCGAGACGACGGTGTTGTGATCGAACAGCGCGCTCAGGTCGTCGGCGCGCGCCATGACCGGGCACAGGGCCAGGGCCGCCGCCAGGGACAGGCCGGGCCGCGCGGCGCGCCGGGGCCATCGATTCGGAAGTGCACGGGCGTGCACGGGCAGGCGGGGCACCGTCGCGGTCCTTCTGTCACGCTAGGCTTAAAGACCTCTCCCATGACACGCCCACGTTAACGGCGGTGGGTCAATCGTCCACGCGCGCACCAAAGATCCGCCGGGGTTTCGCAGGCCTTGCTGTCTTCCGGCCGCGATCGGCCGAGCGCCGGTGCGACGACGGACCGGCCTGCAACTGGGACACGGGCGCCGGTCCTCTCTCGCCGCAGGGCTTGGAGTTTCACACAACGCCTTCGGGCATAGGCACGGGACGCACGACGCGTTTTCCCCGCCCCCTTGCGGCTACGGGCTACACCGGTTGGAAGATCCGCGTCCCGAGGATCGATACCCCACCGCTGATAACCCACGCCGCCATTCCGGGGCGCCCCAGGCGAACCCGGGCTCGAGAAACGTTGCCCGATCAGGACGTTGGCACGTCGGCGGTTCCGGATGCCGGGCTCCGCTGCGCGGCCCCGGGACGACGGGGCGTGGCCGTATCGATCCGGCCATCGCTGGAAGGATCAGACTGAACTTTCAACGATGGGGAGTGATCAAAATCCCAACTGGTGTCGCCCGTGGCTGCAACGGGAAAGAGGGCGCGTTCCGCCCGTCATCGGCCGCTGTTTGAGCATCCGAGCCGGAGTGCGCGGGGAAGCGCCTCATGCCCGCTCGGGCCCGTTCCGATGCGGGTTGCGCCGTCCACCCCGGGAAGCGCCCGCCGGCATCTCGGCGTGGCCCGAGACCGGAATCGGCCGCCCGCTCTCAGAACCCCTTCGCCCGGATCGCCTCGGCCCAGGTCACGGCCCGGCGGTTCACGCCGAGGTGCTGGCGCTCGTAGAGGCGGCCTTCGAGCTTGATCGCGCCGCGCTTGGCGTATTCCGGGCGCTCGAACGCCTCGATCACCAGCTTGGCCCTTCGCACCTCCTCGTCGGTGGGGGCGAACGAGGCGTTGGCCGGCTCCAGCTGGGTCGGGTGGATCAGGGTCTTGCCGTCGAAGCCGAGGTCGCGGGCCTGGCGGCACTCGTCGCGGCAGCCCTCCGTGTCGGCGATGTCGTTGTAGACGCCATCGAGGATCGCCAGGCCCTCGGCCCGGGCGGCGGCGAGCGCCATCATCATCCAGGGCAGCATCGGCACCCGGCCCGGTACGATCTTGGCCCAGGTGTCCTTGGCGAGATCGTTGGTGCCGAGCACCAGGCAGGTCAGGCGCATGCGCGGATCGCGCCTGGCCCGGGCGATCTCCTGGATGTTGAGGATCGAGGCCGGGGTCTCGATCATCGCCCAGACGGCGATGCCCTCGGGGGCGTCGAGGGATTCGAGCCGGTCGGCGATGCTCTCCAGCACCGCCGAGGACGAGACCTTCGGCATCAGGATCGCGTCGGGCTTGGCCTCGATCGCGGCGTGGAGGTCGGCCTCGCCCCAGGGGGTCTGCGGGGCGTTGACCCGGATCACCAATTCGCGGCTCCCGTATGCGCCGCTCTTCACCGCGGCGCAGACCTGCTCCCGGGCGAGCTCCTTCTCCTCGGGGCCGACCGCGTCCTCGAGGTCGAGGATGATGCTGTCCACCGGCAGGGTCTTGGCCTTGTCGAGCGCCCGCTGATTCGAGCCGGGCATGTAGAGCACGCTCCGGCGCAGGCGCAGGTCCGTCGTCGTGGCCATGGGCATCTCCCTCCTGCGGCCGCTCCCCGGCCGGCCTTCGTTGCACTGCACCCTAGAGCAGAACGTCCGATACGCCACGCCCGAAGTCTTGCCATCGGTGAGTCCGCGCGCGGTTTGATACGATCAAGGGCGGTGTTCGATCCAGCCGTGCTTTGGTCATGTTCTCACGGCTAAAGGCGGCCTGGGTTCAATCCTTGGATCCCGGGATCTGGTCCTATGCGCGCTCTCTCGACTGTCTTCGTCCTCGCCGGCCTGGTCCTGGCCGGGGCGCCCGATCCGGCCCGGGCCCAGAGCCGGACCACCCTGGGGGTCGGCTCCGGTGCGGTCGCCGGCGCCCTGGTG
>NZ_VRVD01000693.1:0-2359 GCF_008040015.1 Methylobacterium sp. WL18
CGCCAGGGCGCGCCGCTCCAGATCGGCCGGGCTCGCGCCCTCCCGCAGCGCGACGGCGGCGGCCAGCAGCAGGCCGGACATGAAGGCCTCATGCCAGGGATGGCCGACCGGCACGAAGCTCGACACGCTCTCCCAGAACAGCTCGTCCAGCGCCAGGCCCCCCGTGAAGGCCGGGCTGTCCTTGCGCCAGAGGTCCACCGCGTCGATCGCCGCCACCAGGGCGGAGAGGTCGGTCGCGGGCTCGTGGGTCGCGAACAGGGCCCGGTGATCGAAGGTCATCCGGGTGGCGCAGACGTTTTCGTCGATCAGCAGGGTGCAGTCCGGATCGCCGAGGTCGATCCGGTTGAGGCCCGGCCGCTCGGGATCGGCTGCGGGCTCCAGTCCCTGGCGACGCAGCTGGTCCAGCGAGGAGGCGTGGTGGTCGAGGACCACGAGCCTGTGCTTCCGGCCGTCCTCGCGGCGGCGGTTCATGGCTGCGAACTTCTTCAGCCCCGCGATGGTCTGCTCCTCCAGGCCGAGGTCGGTCATGAGCAGGATCTCGCCCTCGCCCGCCCGGGCCAGGCGTTTGGTCTCGTCCTCGAAGACCGGGCCGACATCGCTGTAGCGGGGCACGTGGACGACGCGCTCGACCGCCGTGCAGGCGGCGGCGACCGTGGCGGCGCCGTAGCCGTCGAGGTCGTGGTGGGTGATCTGGATCAGGCGCACGCGGGGCGGTCTCGGTCGGTGACGGGTGCGAGCGGTCTACGACGCCCGGCGCCGCGACGCGAGGGGCCACACTGTTAGCCGGCAGCTTCCCCTTGCCGGCATTCGGTGCAGAATATCGGCCGGACGCCGTGAGTCGCGGACCAGCGATCGCACCCGAAGCACCCTGAAGAGTGCGCGTCAGCCAAAGGGGGGAAGTCAGTGGTTCCAGTCGCAACGCCGCGCGTGAAGCGCATCCAGAGGATCTCGCTCGCCCTGCTGGTGACGGCCGGGGTGGTCAACTACGTCGACCGCGCCACGCTGGCCGTGGCCAACCCGTTGATCCGGCAGGATCTCGGCCTGTCGATCCCCGACATGGGATTGCTGCTCTCTGCATTCCTGTGGGCCTACGCCTTCGCGCAGCTTCCGGCCGGCGCCCTGGCCGACCGGCTGGGTCCGCGGCTGACGCTGACCATCGGCTTGAGCTGCTGGTCGCTCGGCCAGATGCTCGGTGGGGCCGTGACCTCGTTCTGGCAGTTCGTCGGCGCGCGCATCGTCCTCGGCCTCGGCGAGGCGCCGCATTTCCCGACCTGCGCCCGGGTCTCGCGCGACTGGTTCAACATCCGCGAGCGCGGCACCGCCACCGGGATCTGGAACTGCGCGTCCTCGCTCGGCACCTTCCTGGCCCTGCCGCTGCTGACCTTCCTGATGGTGAGCTTCGGCTGGCGGGCGATGTTCATCATCATGGGCGCGGTCGGGCTGGTGCTCGCCGGAATCGTCTACCTCGTGTTCCGCAATCCTCCCGAGGTGAACCTCACCCCGGCCGAGCGCGCCTTCCTGGAGGAGGGCGACGCGCCCAACACCGACCGGCGCGTCACCTGGAGCTCGTGGAAGCGGCTGTTCCGCTACCGGACCAGCTGGGGCATGATCATGGGGTATTTCGGCTGCATCTACATGACCTGGCTCTACACGGCCTGGCTGCCGAGCTACCTCG
Source organism: Methylobacterium sp. WL18 (assembly GCF_008040015.1). Taxonomy (NCBI): domain Bacteria; kingdom Pseudomonadati; phylum Pseudomonadota; class Alphaproteobacteria; order Hyphomicrobiales; family Methylobacteriaceae; genus Methylobacterium; species Methylobacterium sp. WL18. The sequence goes on from NZ_VRVD01000693.1 coordinate 1,676, forward strand.
AGATCGAGCGCCACTTCACCCTGCAGAAGACCGGGATCGTCGGGGCGATCCCGTTCGCGTTTGGAGTGCTGGGCGGCATCCTCGGCGGCCGGATCGTCGACATCCTGATCCGGCGCGGGGTCGATCCGATCCGGAGCCGCAAGATCCCGATGGTGGTGGGTCTGCTGGCGACCGCGGCCTGCACCGTGGTGGCGGCGCTGACGCCGAGCGACACGCTCGCCATCGCGTGCATCTCGGCGTCGCTGTTCCTGGTATACGTGAGTTCGTCGGCCGCCTGGGCGATGGCCTCCGTGGCGGCGCCGGCCAACGCCACCGCTTCGCTCGGTGCGATGCAGAATTTCGGCGGCTACATCGGCGGCGCCCTGGCCCCGATGATCACCGGCTTCATCGTGGGCGGGACCGGCCAGTTCTCCATGGCCTTCATCACCGGCGCGGTGATCGCCGTCGTGGCGGCGCTGGGATACTGGACGCTGATCCAGGACCCGATCGCCGCCGAGGAGCCCGCGGAGACCTTCGTGGGCGGGCTCAAGCCCGCCGCTTAGGCCCAGGTCAGCCGCGCAGGTGCGGCACCGGCGCGTGGAGATCGCGCGCCGGCGTCCGGGCGGGAAAATTCCGGCGCATCAGGTCGACGAAGGTCGCGGCGGGCCCGTCCCAGTCGTGCCGGGCGGCGTGCGCCCGGGCGGC
>NZ_VRVD01000694.1:0-2337 GCF_008040015.1 Methylobacterium sp. WL18
GTGCCTGTGGCCGCGTGCCGGTTGGTGGGCATCCGGTCAACTGCCGGACAGCCGCCAGGGGTCTTAAAGGATCGATGGTCGCAAGGGTGGATCCCTACGGCCGGCATCCAGGTGGCGACACCGGACCGGAGCCGGGCGCGACGGCGAGGCGATCCGGCACCGCTCTCGATCTGTTCGGCCCGGTCATCACACGCTCGACTGAGGACATCGCTCCGGCGGTCAGATGCCCGCTTCCGGACCGCTTGGGAAGCCCGCGCGACCCGGCCGCCGGTCGGGAATGCGCCGTTTTTGCAACGGCTGCGGCATAGGGCGGATCGCGTGGGGGAATACGGGTCGATCGGGCCCGAACCCCCTTGTTGTCGGGGGTCGTTCTCCGTATATGCGCCGTGCCCAATTTCGCACGTGCCTGTGGCCGCGTGCCGGTTGGTGGGCATCCGGTCAACTGCCGGACAGCCGCCAGGGGTCTTAAAGGATCGATGGTCGCAAGGGTGGATCCCTACGGCCGGCATCCAGGTGGCGACACCGGACCCCGACAACAACCGGCAGCCGGAGGCGAAACCGGCGAACCCCGCTCTCCACGGGGGACGCAGCTTAAAGCAACGACGAACGGGCTTTTTTGGTCTCGTCGGCCCTCCAAAGGCCGGCACCGAAGAGGCTTGTTTCTCTTTGCCCGGCGTGCGGTGGGGGTCCTCCCTTCCAATCCACGGCAGCTTCCGGGTGCTCTGCGCCCGCCTGGATCGACGCGTCTCCAAAGCGCTTCGGTCCGCGCGACGCATCGCCCCCTGACGCCGACGGCCCGTTGGGCCGTCACATCGACAGCGCGCCCGCCAGACGGGCGCTTGCGAACCCGTGCCGGGAGACGACCATGACCGATCGCATCCGTGATTTCCTGCGCGTGCGCCGTGACCTCGGTCAGGACGAGGGACCCGTGATGGTCCTCGACCTCGATGTCGTGCGCGACAACTACACCGCCTTCGCGCGCTCCCTGCCGGACACCCGCGTGTTCTACGCCGTGAAGGCCAACCCGGCCCCCGAGGTGCTGCGCCTGCTCGCCGAGATGGGCTCCTGCTTCGATACCGCCTCGGTGGCCGAGATGGAGATGGCGCTGGCCGCCGGCGCCACCCCGGACCGGATCTCCTTCGGCAACACCATCAAGAAGGAGCGCTGCATCGGCCGCGCGCTCAAACTCGGCATCCGCCTGTTCGCGGTGGATTGCCAGGCCGAGGTCGACAAGATCGCCCGGGCCGCCGAGGCCGTGGAGGTCGCGGCCTCCGACGTGCGCGTGTTCTGCCGCATCCTGTGCGACGGCGCCGGCGCCGACTGGCCGCTCTCGCGCAAGTTCGGCTGCGTGCCCGAGATGGCGACCGACGTGCTCGAGCACGCCCACCGGCACGGTCTGGAGGCCTACGGCATCTCGTTCCACGTCGGCTCGCAGCAGGGCAACACCGAGGCCTGGGACGGGGCGCTCGGCTCCGCGGCGGCGATCTTCCGCGAGTGTGCCGAGCGCGGCATCTTCCTGTCGATGGTCAATCTCGGCGGCGGCTTCCCGACCCAGTACCTCAAGGCGGTGCCGGGCGTGGAGAGCTACGGCGAGGCGATCTTCCGTGGCCTGACCAAGCATTTCGGCAACCGGATCCCGGAGACGATCATCGAGCCGGGCCGCGGCATGGTCGGCAATGCCGGCCTGATCGAGGCCGAGGTCGTGCTGGTGTCGAAGAAGTCCGCCGACGCCGACGAGGTGCGCTGGGTCTATCTCGACATCGGCAAGTTCGGCGGGCTCGCCGAGACCATGGACGAGTCGATCCGCTACCCGATCCGCACCACCCGGGACGGGGACCGGACCGAGCCCTGCGTCATCGCCGGGCCGACCTGCGATTCGGTGGACGTGCTCTACGAGCGGCAGCTCTACCCGCTGCCGGTCTCGCTCTCGATCGGCGACAAGGTCCTGATCGAGGGCACGGGCGCCTACACCACCACCTACGCGGCGGTGGCCTTCAACGGCTTCCCGCCCCTCCAGCAGATCGTCATCTGACTTCTTTCGGATCGTTCCGGCGGCCCACGGCCGCCGGACGCCGATCTCCGAAAGCCGCAGGGATGGAGGGCGCCCGGCCCGCCATCCAAGAAGAGCTTCTCCCGCTCGTCGGCCCGGGGAGGGCACGGTCATGATCGAGATCCGCGCGGAGCACCTCAACGACGTCCCGGCGCGCGAGCGCCTGCTGGACACCTGTTTTGCCGGCAATCGACGCGCCAGGACGTCGGAGCGCCTGCGCGAGGGACGGCGTCCCGCCCGCGGCCTCGCCTTCGCGGCGACCCGGACCGGCCGCCTCGTCGGCACCC
>NZ_VRVD01000695.1:0-2332 GCF_008040015.1 Methylobacterium sp. WL18
GCAGGGTCGGGCGCGGCTTCCGTCCCGCGCCCGACCCTGCGGCAGGCCGTGCCGGTCTGGCTGCGGGTGGCGGCCTTGTCCTTCGGCGGTCCCGCCGGGCAGATCGCCGTGATGCACCGCATCCTGGTGGACGAGCGGCGCTGGATCTCCGAGCGGCGCTTCCTGCACGGGCTCGGCTTCTGCACGCTCCTGCCGGGGCCGGAGGCGCAGCAGCTCGCGACCTATATCGGCTGGCTGATGCACGGCCCCGCCGGCGGCCTCGTCGCGGGCGGGCTGTTCGTGCTGCCGGGGCTGCTCGCCCTGATGGGCCTGAGCTGGCTCTACGTCCTGTACGGCGCGGTCGATCTCGTCGCCGGCCTGTTCTTCGGGCTCAAGGCGGCGGTGCTCGCCATCGTGCTGCACGCGCTCTGGCGCCTCGGCGGGCGGGCCCTGCGCGGACGGGCGGACCGGCTGATCGCGGCCGCCGCCTTCGGGGCGATTTTCTTGCTCGCGGTGCCGTTCCCGCTGGTCGTGGTCGCGGCGGGCGCCCTCGGCCTCGTGCTGGGGCGAAGGCCCGCGGCGACGCCTGCGGAGGCGGAGGGAAACGACGAGGCCGGGTTCCTGATCGGTGCGGCGATGCTGCCGCGCGAGCGCGCGGGGCCATCGGAATCCCTGCGCGTCGCCGTCCTGTGGCTGGCGATCTGGCTCCTGCCGGTGGCCGCCCTGCTGCTCCTGCCCGGGCCGCCCCCGGTCTTCGGGCAGGTGGCTGTGTTCTTCGCCAAGATGGCGGTGGTGACCTTCGGGGGCGCCTACGCGGCGCTCGCCTACGTGGCCCAGCAGGCGGTGGAGCATTACGGCTGGCTGCGGCCCGGGGAGATGCTCGACGGGCTCGGGCTCGCCGAGACCACCCCGGGGCCGCTGATCATGGTGCTCCAGTTCGTCGGCTTCCTGGCCGGCTACCGGGCCCCCGGCACCCTGCCGCCGCTGCTGGCGGGGACGCTGGCCGGGCTGCTGACCACGTGGGTCACCTTCGCGCCGTGCTTCCTGTGGATCTTCGCGGGTGCGCCGCTGATCGGGCGCCTGCGCGGAAGCCGCCTGCTCGCCGGCGCACTCTCGGCGATCACCGCCGCGGTGGCGGGGGTGATCCTCAACCTCGCGGTCTGGTTCGGGCTGCGGACGCTGTTTTCCGAGGTCCGGACGATGCCGCTCGGACCACTGCGCCTCGACCTGCCCGTCCCCGCCAGCCTCGATCCCGCCGCCCTGGTGCTGACGCTGGCGGCGATCCTGGCGGTGTTCCGGTTCGGCCTCGGGGCGCTGCCGACCCTGGCGCTGTGTGCCGGGGCCGGGATGCTGCTGCGGCTGTCGGGCCTGGCCTGACCGGCGCGGTCAGGCCCCGTAGCGGGCCTTGAGCAGCGCGTAGGTCAGCCGGGCGGTCTGGACCTCGCCGCCCTCCGGCCGTCCCGGCTTGGTCGAGGGGTTCCAGCCGTACAGGTCGAAATGGCCGTGCGCCTTGGTCTTCGGGGCGAAGCGGCGCAGGAACAACGCCGCGGTGATCGCCCCGGCGAACGGGCCGCCCGAGACGTTGTTGAGGTCGGCCACCTTCGAATCGAGCAGGCTCGCGTAGGGGGCGTGCAGCGGCATCCGCCAGATCGGGTCGACCGCGCTCCGCCCCGCCTCCGCTACGGAGGCCGCCAGGGCCTCGTCCTCGGTGAAGAACGCCGGCAGGTCCGGCCCGAGCGCCACCCGGGCGGCGCCCGTGAGCGTCGAGAAGTCGAGGATCAAAGCGGGCTCCTCCGCGTCGGCGAGCGCCAGCGCGTCGGCCAGGATCAGCCGCCCCTCCGCGTCGGTGTTGCCGATCTCGACGCTCAAGCCCGCCCGGCTGGGCAGCACGTCGCTGGGGCGGAAGGCGTTGCCCGAGACCGCGTTCTCCACCGCCGGGATCAGCACGCGCAGGCGGATCTTGAGGCCCCCGCCCATGATCATGTCGGCGGCCGCCAGCGTCACCGCGGCGCCGCCCATGTCCTTCTTCATCAGCAGCATCGCGGAGGAGGGCTTTATGTCGAGCCCGCCGGTGTCGAAGGCGACGCCCTTGCCGACAAGCGTCACCCGCGGCGCGTCCGCCGGCCCCCAGGTCAGGTCGATCAGGCGCGGCGCCCGGGGCGAGGCGACCCCGACCGCGTGGATCAGGGGAAACGCTTTGGCGAGCGCCTCGCCCTGCGTGACCTCGATCGACGCCCCGTGGCGCTCGGCCAGCGCCCGGGCGGCGGCCTCGATCTCGGCGGGCCCGAGATCGTTGGCGGGGGTGTTGATCAGGTCGCGGCCCATCGCCACCGCGGCGGCGACCCGCTCGACC